>CAKSUD010000001.1 GCA_934500865.1 uncultured Clostridia bacterium
ACTCAGGAGCGACCAATAGGTCGCTCCATTTTTCTTTTTAAAAAATGTATTTACAAGTAGAAAAATATGATACAATACTTTAGAGAAAAGATATCATTATGGGGGTATTGTGTTATGTCTAAGTTTGATAAAATGTATTTAGATTTATGTAATAAGATACTTACGGAAGGAACTTATGTTCAAAATAGAACCGGAATTGCTACATATAAATTACCACATCAAATTTTACAGTTTGATTTGTCTGAAGAGTTCCCAATTTTAACAACCAAGCAAGTTGCTTTCAAACATGCGGTACTGGAAATGCTATGGATATATCAAGTACAAAGTAATGATGTTAGTTGGCTAAAAGATAGAGGAATTAAGATTTGGAATGAGTGGGAAATAGGCGAAGACGGAACTTATATGGGAAAGAATTTCGGTAAAGAATGGGCCGGGACGATAGGAACAGCATATGGTTGGATAGTAAATAAGTATAAACTTACTCAAAACTTAATTAACACATTAAAAAATAATCCTACTGATAGAAGGATGATAATGTCTTTATGGCAAAATGAATTTTTACCTACGGCAGCACTTCCTTCTTGTGTTTGGAATACGCAGTGGGACGTTACTGATGGTAAACTTAATTGCTTACTTAATGTTCGTTCTAATGATGTTCCGTTAGGAATGCCTTTTAATGTAACACAATATGCCGTTTTAATTCACTTACTTGCACATGTTACAGGATTAAAACCAGGTATTTTTACATATGTAATTAATAATGCACATATTTATGAAAATCAAATTGAAGGAATTAAGGAGCAAATGAAACGCTTAGATAGTGCCTTACCTGCTCCTAAACTTTGGATTAATGAGGAAATAGATGATTTCTTTAAATTCGATAATTCAAAAGAGCTAAAAGATATAAAATTAATAAATTATGAGCATTTAGGAAAGATTTCTATGCCGGTGGCGGTATAAAGGAGAAAAAATATGATTAATATTATTGCTGCAATTGGCAAAAATAATGAGCTGGGTAAAGATAATAGCTTGATTTGGAATATTCCTAAAGATTTAAAGTTCTTTAGAGAGAAAACTAAAAATTCTATTATAGTTATGGGAAGAAATACTTTTAATTCTTTGCCTAAGATTTTACCGGGTAGAAAGCATATTATTTTATCAAGCACAAATAATTTTAATAAAGAGATAAATGATGATGTAACAGTTATAAATAGTAAAGAGGATTTAATTAATTTATGTAAGAAAATCAGTGAAAATAATGAAGTTTTTATTATTGGAGGAGCTTCGTTATACAGTATGTTTATAGATATTGCAGATGTTTTGTATATAACACACATAGAAAAAGTTGAAGAAACAGCCGATGTATATTTTCCTAAAATAGATGAAGCTAAGTGGAAGAAAAATATTTTAGCAAATGATGAAGATAATAATATAAAATTTTCTTGGGTAGAGTACACTAAAATTTAGTGAAAGGAAGATATTATTATGAAGAAAGTTGGTATTACCGAAACGATACTTCGTGACGGACATCAATCGCTTATTGCGACAAGAATGACTACTGATGAGATGTTACCTGCATTAGAAAAGCTTGATGCTATTGGGTATAATGCATTAGAATGTTGGGGCGGTGCTACATTTGATGTATGTATGAGATTTCTAAAAGAGGATCCGTGGGTAAGACTTAGAAAGATCAGAGAAACAGTTAAAAATACGAAGCTACAAATGTTGCTTCGTGGTCAAAATTTACTTGGATATAAAAATTATTCGGATGATGTTGTTGAGTATTTCGTTAAGAAATCTATTTCAAATGGAATAGATATTATTAGAATATTTGATGCATTAAATGATTTTAGAAATATTGAAACTGCAATAGAAGCATGTAAACATGAAGGTGGACACGCCCAGGCAACTATATGCTATACAACAAGTCCGGTGCATACAATAGATGGATTCGTGGAAGATGCAAGGCGTTTATATAATATGGGCGCGGATTCTATATGTATTAAAGATATGGCGGGAATATTACTTCCGTATACTGCTTATGAGTTGGTTAAGAGGATAAAAGAATATGTTAATTTACCTATTGAACTTCATACGCATTATACTGCAGGTACTGGTTCAATGACTTATCTAAAGGCTATTGAGGCGGGTTGTGATATAATAGATACAGCACTTTCTCCATTTGCGTTAGGCACTTCACAGCCTTCTACCGAAGCAATGGTAGCAACACTTAATGGAACACAGTTCGATACAGGACTTGATTTATCTGCTTTTGCTGATGTTTCTAACTATTTTAATGGAATTAAAGAAAAGTATATACAAAATGGAATGCTTGACTCTAAAGTTATGTCGGCAGATTCAAATGTGCTTATTTACCAGGTACCTGGTGGAATGCTTTCTAATTTAGTTTCACAGTTAAAACAACAAAATGCGATGGATAAGTTTAATGAGGTATTGGCGGAAGTGCCTAGAGTTCGTGAAGATATGGGATTTCCTCCTTTGGTTACGCCTACAAGCCAAATTGTAGGTACACAGGCTGTGTTAAATGTAATTATGGGCGAGAGATATAAAATGGTTACAAAGGAAACAAAAGGTTTGGTAAGAGGAGAATACGGAAGGACTCCTGTACCTATTTCAGAGGAAATAGTGAAAAAGATTATTGGAGATGAAACTGTTATTAGTTATAGACCGGCTAATCGAATACCACCGGAGCTTGATAAAATGCGCAAAGAAATGAACGAATATTTTGAGCAGGATGAAGATGTTTTGTCTTATGCATTATTTCCTAATATTGCATTAGATTTCTTTAAGCTAAGACGCGCAGAAAAATATGGGATAGAATCAGAATTTACTGATTTTGAAAATAAAGTAACAATTGTATAAGAGGAGTTAAATTTATGGGCAAGTTTTTTGGATTTAATGAAAATTATGTGGGATTATCTGATAATGAGGCGTGGCTTAGAGTTTATGACAAAGGTAAAAATTTAATGCCTATAAAAAACAAAAAAATTCAACACAAATATAATAATATGTTTAGAAAAAAGACTAAAGTTATAAGAAGTGGAATTTCAAAATCCGTAAAAACAGATTGCCTTGTTCCAGAGGATATAATTTTAGTTGAAAAAGGCGATTTTGTGCCTGTTGATGGTATTGTTTTAGAGGCAAACAATCTTTATATGGAAAATGATATTTGTTTTAATTCTGCTAACATTGAAGTTGGAGAACAATATTATGATAAAGATAAGCCAGTTTACCAAGGAATGAAAGTAAAGTCTGGCAAGGGGTTAATTAGAGCAGAAAAAACCGGTACTGAGACTTTACTTGGAGAACAGATAAAAGAAATTGATTTATTTAACAAAAAGGAAAGTAAGACTGCGAAGAAGTTTCTCGTTTTTTCAGGAATATTAACAATTATACTATTTTTTATTGCTATTGGCACTCAATTCTTTAATTCTAAAGATTTCGGAATTGCTTTAAAATATGGTGTTATAATGCTTATTGCAGCTTTTCCGGTTAGTTTTTTAATTACAGTATTTATAAGAGTGTTTATGCAGTTAGATATTTTTAAGAAATTCGGGCTTGTATTGAAAAACAAAAATTATTTATTTGATTTTAGGAAATTAGATATTATTTGCATAGATAAGAAATTTCTTATTCAAGATTTTACAAAGTACATTCAAGATATCTTTAATGCAGGAATTAGGGTTGCCGTTATTAGTGATACTTCTTTGGAAGATACATTAAAATCAGCAAACGAAGCCGGAATTGACACTAAAAATACGACATATTTTTCGGGTGACGAACTAGATAGAATGGAAGAAGAGGAATATGTAAAGGCAATATGCGAAGGAATAATATTTTATAATATAAGTCATAAGCAAAAAAGCAAAATGATAAAAATATTTGAAGAAGTAAAAATAAATGTGTTATGTGCCGGAGACGGGATAGAGGATTTAGCAAGTATATGGGAAGCATATATCGGACTTTCAAGCAATAGGACTAAAAGGAGTATAGATAGAGGCTTAGCTGATTTACTAATATCCGGCAATAATTTTTCAGCGGTATATAGACTAATAAAGAGCAGAATAGAATTTAGAAAGATGATTATTTCAAACTTTAAGTTAAATATTGCCTTCCAAATTCCATTGATGTTTTTGACGCTATTTGCAGTTGTAAACAACATTGGCATTTTAAGTTTTGTTTTTCATCTTTTAGCGTTGGAGCTTATAATTATTCCACTATTATTGATGTTTTCTACTAAAGGCTATAGTGAAGAAGAAATATTTGTTCCGTATGAAAATGAGTTAGGAATAAAGAGCGTTGCTAAAATGGCTGGTTTTGGCTTAATTATCTTAGCTATTTTGGCTGTCGGTTATGTTGGACTAAATGTTTTAATTAAGAATGATATTATAAATGTAAGTATTGTTACTGTAGTGCTTGCGATATTCTATTGGGTATGTATTAGGTTAAATCAAAAGGTAGTTAAAAAGAATACTAAAATAGAAGAACAAACCATAATTTAATGTTATGGTTTGTTCTTTTTGGGTTAATTTTTTACTTTTGGTCTGAATATTAATCCGACTAAGAAACTAAAGAAGATAGCAGCACCTACTCCGGCTGCAGTAGCTTTTATTCCACCTGTGAATATTCCTAAGAAGCCATAGGTTGAAACTTCTTTGAATACTCCTTTTACTAAGGAATAGCCGAATCCTGTGAGTGGTACGGTTGCACCTGCTCCACCGAATTTTACAATTGGTTCGTATATACCTATTGCTGTTAGAATTACACCTGTAACAATGAAAGTTACTAAAATTCTTGCTGGTGTTAATTTTGTTTTATCAATTAATATTTGTCCGATGGCGCATATTATACCACCCGTTATGAATGCAGTTAAATATGACATTATTATACCTCCTTAATTTTCTATTGAAATTGCGTGAGCTATTCCGGAAATTGATTCTCCTTGTTGAATTGCAGTTGTACTCATAAGTGCGCCGGTTGCAACAAGAAGAATTCTGTTTAACTCTTTTTGCATTAATTTTTCATAGAGGTATCCGCAAAATACTGTTCCGCAACAAGCACATCCGCTACCACCCGAATGTGTGTCCTGTTGTGATTTGTCAAAAATTAAGATTCCACAATCATTGTATCTGTTTTTTATATTTATTCCTTGCTTGTAGAGTATATCTTTTACAATTTCGCCGCCGATATGTCCTAAATCTCCGGTTACTATTAAATCATAATAATTTGGTTCTCTGCCTGTTTCTGTTAAGTGTGAATATATCGTGTCTGCTGCTGCCGGAGCCATTGCCGCTCCCATATTATTTGCATCTTTTATGCCCATATCTACGATTTTTCCGATTGTTACATTTGTTATTTTAGGTCCAATATTATCTGTTGATATAATTGCCGCTCCCGAGCCTGTTACTGTCCATTGAGATGTTGGAGGACGTTGGTTTCCTAGTTCTAGGGGGAATCTAAATTGCCTTTCTGCCGAACAGAAATGACTAGAGGTTACTGCTAAAATATTATCTGCAAATCCGCCATCAACTAGCATCGAACCCACAGCCATAGATTCTACCATTGTGGAACAAGCACCATATAATCCGATAAATGGTATTTCACTATCTCTTATTGCATACGACGATGAAATACATTGATTTAATAAGTCCCCGGCAAGGACATAATTAATGTCATCCGGAGTTTTTTGAGCTTTTTGTAAAACTTTGTTTATATTTTCTTTTGCCAGTTTTGATTCTGTTTTCTCAAAGCTTTTTTCACCCCAGTACTCATCTTCTAAAATATAATCAAAGTATTGCTTAAGAGGACCTTCGCCTTCTTTTTTACCTACAATAGAGGCTGTTTGTATAATATGTGGTGTACTGTTTAGCGAAACAGTACTTTTTCCCAGTCTTTTCATAAAGTGCTCCTTTCTGGTTATAGGTTAAATATAAAATAGAGAAAACCAACTACGATAGATGAAGAGATACCGTAAACAAGTACGGGACCTGCAACTGTGAACATTTTTGCACCGAGTCCCATTACAAGACCTTCAGATTTATATTCCATTGCTGGTGAGGCAATAGAATTTGCAAATCCGGTGATCGGAACTACCGAACCGGCTCCGGCACGTTTTCCAATTGCGTCATATAAGTCAAACGCAGTTAAAATTATAGCAATTAGTATAAGAAGTATAGAAGTAATTGCTGAGACTGTGTCTTTAGGTAATCCACGAGCTACAAAAAAGTTAGTTATAAATTGACCTATTATACATATAATTCCTCCAACTACGAATGCCCAAGCCATATTTTTGGCAAGTGGACTGTTTGGAGATTTTTTATCTACATACTTTGAATATTCTGCTTGTGTAAATTGCTTATTCATTTTTTATTCCTCACTTTCCTAAATTGTCAATATTCCGTTTGGAGTGTTTATTATTATTAAAATATCCTCTTCATTTCCCGTTTCTGCGTTTATATAAACAATAAAGTCTCTATCATTTACTTTACCTGTGAATTCATATACTAAAACTTCTGTTTTTACTTCTGTTGGAATTATTGCTAGTCCTGAACTTTTGGCATTTAGATCTTTATTTATTAGTTCTTTTGCTTGGGCTTCTGTAATCTTTGGAGTGGCTATGTCACGTTTATGATGTGAAAATAAATATCCTGCCGATTCAAAGCCTAATGTTTCTCCGTTATCTAGAGCGACAGATACTTTTACTAAATCGGCGTATATGGTAACATTATCTTGTCTATACGCAAAGTTTATTGTTGCAATGTTATTTTGTTCTATATAATAAGTTGCTTCCATACTGTCAAGTCCGCGAGAAGAGAGAAAATCCTTAGCTTTTTGTTTTGCATCATCTATAGATAAGGTCTTGTCTTTTACATCACGATTGTAGAGCATCCATATTACATGTCCGCCAACTTTTGAAATATCCATATTTGCTTCATTATCGTCAGTTAGTTTTGCAGTAATGCTATAACAAGGAATTTTTGAATTGTTTGAGTCACTAATTGAAGTTATTTCTTTTACTTTATCTTTTCCTAGGAAAGTTGTTGCTACATTTTTTGCTTCTTCGGCAGAAATAGGATTTCCGGTTATTCCTTTTGGTTCCATATTGGTTATATGGTCAGAAAAAGGGCCGTCATAAATAAGACCGGGATAATCTTGAAATGTGTCAGAGACTTGTTCAAATATATTTGAATTATCTGTTTGGTTGACTTGTTTAAATGTTGATGAACCTTTTTTCTTTATCTCATTCCAATACATTCTGCCTCCTCCGATTTGACCGGATAACTCAGACATACTGTTTTGAAGTTTTGTAGCATAGTCAGATAAGGATTTTATTTGAGATAGCTGTTCATCAGATAATGCTTTTTGCTCAATTGTTTGCATTGTAAGTGCATGGGAAAAATCACTTGTTTGGGATAAAAATTTTGATGTTTGGGCGATTAGATTTTGCTCAATTGGAAGTTGTACTAAATTTGTCTTTGCTAAATTTGATTGGCGCCATATTTCACTCATTGTTTTTGCCCCATGTACAGGGTCTTTACTTACTAATGCTTTGGCGAGTAATGTGTCTATATTTTCAACATAAGTGGCCAGTTCATAAAACGCATGGTTATAACCGTTTTCTAAAGCTTGTTTATTATCGTTTCTTATTTTAAAAATATATCCGAGTAGAATAAGTATTATAAGAAAACTGGTTATTACAATAGTGAACATGTGTCTGTCTCTTAGTCTGTTTCTCCAGTCTTTTAATTTCTCAGTAAAGTTCATAAGCTTAATCCTCCATAAATTTATTTGGCAAAAACGTGCTTGCCAACAGTTTTTACAATATTTTTGCTCCAAATCCACTTACTTTTTGCGGTAGATGGGTTAAAAAAGTATAAACATCCGCCGGTTGGGTCGTATCCATTTAATGCCTCTCTAGCTGCTTTTCTCGCACTTGCATCTTGTGGAACTTCTTGGTTTATAGTACCGTTTGAAACAGGCTCAAATGCACCTGGTTGATAGATAACTCCGGATAATGAATTTGGAAAGTCAGGACTATTTACTCTATTTAAAATAACTGCAGCAACACAAACTTGCCCAAGATAAGGTTCACCTTTCGACTCGGCATGAACAATTCTTGCAAGTAATTCTTCTTCGTTATTTCTAGCGGTAGATGTAGCAGAAGATTTTATAGATGTAATAATTATTAATAGACAAATAGAAATAAGTATAAATTTTCTCAAAATTTCTCACTCCTTTTTCATGATAACTATTTTTAGCAAAAAGATATAAAATATACATTAGTGTATTGCTATTTTGTGGTGAATTATGGTAAAATAATAAAGAGTCCCAAAGTAAGAAAAAACTTTGGAATTTTTTTAGGCAAAAATAAGTGTTAAGAAGGGGAGGAATAAAAGTATGGAACCAATAGTTTTAACTCATCCGTTGGTAAAACACAAACTTGCAATATTGAGGGATAAGAATTCAGGTACTAAAGAATTTAGAGAGATTGCATCGGAACTTGCCACAATGCTTTGTTATGAAGCTACAAAAGATGCTCCGCTATATGAAACGGAGATAGAAACGCCGATTGCAAAAATGAAAGTACAAAAGTTAGATGAAGATAATTATGCATTTTTACCTATTTTAAGAGCAGGAATGAGTATGGTAGACGGGATATTAAATATTATTCCAAATGCAAAAGTAGGTCATATAGGATTATTTAGAAATGAAGAAACATTAGAGCCTACCCAATATTACTTTAAAGTTCCTCACGGAATTGAAAACAGAACAGTAATAATACTAGACCCAATGATAGCAACAGGAGGAAGTGCCTGTGATGCAATTCAAAGTCTAAAAAATATAGGAGTAAAGAAAATAAAATTTTTGGCAATAATCGCTGTGCCGGAGGGATTAAAGAGAATCCAAGAAGCACATCCTGATGTGCAAATTTATTGCACAAGTATAGATAGTCACTTGAATGAAAATGGTTATATTGTACCAGGGTTAGGGGATGCCGGTGATCGTATTTACGGAACTAAGTAATATTTCGGCTAAAATCACGTCCCAATTTATTTTGAAAAGGAGATAAAATTATGAAGTATAAAAGAGTTTTACTTAAGTTAAGCGGTGGAGCCTTATCTAAGGATGAAAGACATGGTTATACAAAGGAAGCCCTAGAGCATATTACTGATGAAATTATTGCTGCGGCTAATGCAGGTATTGAAGTGGCGATTGTTACTGGTGGAGGAAATATTTTTAGAGGCAGAGTTGCTGATGAGTGGAATTTTGAAAGAGCTGAGGCTGATAATATAGGAATGCTTGCTACAATTATGAACAGCTTAATGTTAAGAGGAGCTTTAACTGCAAAAGGAATGGAAAATGTAAGAGTTATGACTTCAATTCCTATGAATACAGTTGCAGAGCCATACATAAGACTAAAGGCATTAAAGTATTTAGATAGAGGAAGAGTTGTAATTTTTGGTGGTGGAACAGGAAATCCTTTTGTTACTACTGATTATACTTCTATTCAAAAGGCTTTGGAGATTAGAGCAGATGTTGTTTTAATGGCTAAAGAAGGAGTAAATGGTATATATACAGCTAACCCTAAAGATGATCCAAATGCTAAGAGGTATAAAACAGCTACTTATGAAGAAGTTATTGCAAAGAAACTTCAGGTGGCTGATCAATCAGCATTTATACTAGCTAGTGAGTATAAGATGCCTATGTATGTGTTTGATTTTGATGAAAAGGATTCTGTTGTTAGATTGTGCAACGGAGAAAATATTGGTACATATGTTGGTGAAGATTGCGTAACGGAAATGTACGAATAGATATTTACAATGAATTTTAGGAGAAGTTAAATGAAAAAGTTGGGATATTTAAAAAATATTTTATTTAATTCAGCTATTTTGATATTAACATTTATAGCGGTAGTGTTAATAGTTTCTTCGAGCCTATTATTAATGCATATTAATATCTCAAAAGTATCTTTTATAGTATCAGGAGTTATTACATTAGCGGTATATTTTCTTATATACCGCTTTTTGCGTTTAAAAAAATCGGAGAGCACATTGGCTGAGAATGTTGGTGGGGCAATACTTGGAATATGTGTTTTTTTCATTTCATTGTTTGTTTGCACACAAATTTACGATTTGGCACACGATAGCAATTGGTATCATAAGGCTGCAATAGGATGTATGGCTAATGGTTGGAATCCTTGTTATGAAAACATTACTGAGTTTGGTAGCCGTTCTAAAATAGGAATAGGGAATTTACCTGACTGTGGGATTTGGGTTGAACATTATTGCAAGGCTTCGTGGATTTTTGGTGCTAATGTATATTCGATTACCGGAGACATTGAAACTGCTAAATCAATTAATATATTGATGGTATATGTGTTATTTTGCTTTGCTTACTGTATATTATCTAAATACCTTAAAAATTGGCAGTCTATTATAATTGCTGTGCTTTTAACATTTAACCCGATTATATTGTCTCAAGTTTTTTCCCTTTATATAGATAATTTGTTGATGACAACATTATTTGTTATTGTACTTTTATTGGCAGATATAACATATAAAAAAGAATTTAATGATGTAAAAAAGATTAACTTTTTAGCATTATTCTCGGCAATAGTTATTTGTATAAATATAAAATTTACCGGATTAGCATATGCGGGGATTTTTTGCTTTATCTTTTACTTAGTGTGGTTAGGTATTAGCATAAAAGATAAGAACTTTAAAAAGGTATTTATTTGGATGACTGCTTTTTATTTAGTTACATGCATAGTAGCAATAATTTTAGTTGGATTTTCTAGCTATGTAAAGAATTTTGTTGAGCATGGGCATCCGTTATATCCTCTTGCTGGTGAAGGAAAAGTAGATATAATGACGGGTAACCAGCCATCATCTTTTGATAATATGATTGGAGTAAAAAAACTTATTTATTCTGTATTTTCAGAAACAGATAACATAGTTGGGGATGGAAGAAGTCCTAAACTTAAAGTTCCATTTAGGGTAAGTGAGTATGAAAAGGAAATATGTAAAAAGGGAGCGGATATAAGAATTGCTGGATTTGGTCCTCTTTTTAGTGGAATCTTATGTGTTTGTGCGCCGATTATATTATACGGATTGTTTTATTTATATAAAAAGGATAAAGAATGGTTTTGTATATATTTAACTTTACTTTGTATAATAGGTGGAATGCTACTTTTAATTCAAGAGAGCTGGTGGGCAAGATATTCGCCATATTTTTATCTTGTACCTTTAATGGCACTTATGATATTATTTAGCATATGGAACAGCCAAGGAAAAAGTGGTTTTGGTATAACTGGTTTGGGTATTTCTATTGTTTTAAGTGCGATTATATTTTTTAATAGTACATATTTTATGGATTATCCGATAAATTGCAGAAAAGAAACGATAACTATTAAAGAGAATTTGGCTAAGGTTAGTGAGATTTCTAAGAGTCAGAGAGTGAATATTAAGTTTTTTACCTATGCTTATTACGGGTTAGAATTTAATTTTAGAGATTATGGAATAAATTATAAGATTGTTGGTAGGACAACCGGAGAATTAGTACCGGTTTATGGTAAAATGGCTGAAATGGAGGTAATTTACAATGAAGAAAATTTGCTCAATAATTAAATTGATGCGTCCACATCATTATATAAAAAATGGCTTGTTATTTTTACCGCTTGTTTTTAGCGGAAATTTATTAAATAAAGACTTCCTTATTGTATTAATGATAGGCTTTTTGGCTTTTTGTCTTTCTTCATCAGTTATTTATATAATAAATGATATTTTTGATGTGGAAAAAGATAAATTGCATCCTAAAAAATGCAAAAGACCAATAGCATCGGGTGAAATTTCAATTAAATTTGCTTGGGTTTTAGCTATTTTATTACTAGCAGTAGTTGTGGCATTAAATTACATTATTGCAAGTAACAACATTGGTGCTTGGGTACTTTTAGGATTATATATTGTGCTAAACTTTGCATACAGTATGGGATTAAAACAAGTACCGTTATTAGATATTGCAATATTAGTTTCTGGATTTTTAATTAGAGTCTTATATGGAGCAAGTATAATAAGTGTTGTTGTTTCTAATTGGCTATACTTAACTGTAATTGCTATGGCTTTTTATTTGGGATTAGGAAAAAGAAGAAATGAAATGGCTAGACAGGGAAGTGATACAAGAAAAGTTTTGCAATTTTATAATTATAATTTTCTAGATAAGAATATGTATTTGGCTAATGCACTTACAATTGTTTTTTATTCGCTTTGGTGTGTTGATGCCGGAACTATTGCGAGATTTTCGAACAAATTGATTTGGACAGTTCCACTAGTTATGCTAATAAGTATGAAATATAGCTTAAATATAGAAGGAAATTCAGATGGAGACCCTGTTGATGTGGTATTGAGTGATAAGATTTTAGTAGTGTTAGCTATGATTTATGTAATTTCGATATTAATTCTTACGTATTAAAATGAATATGAAAAATTAAGAAAACAGTGTACTATATCGGCTGAAAAAAACAATTTTTGTTTTACACGGCATAGCACACTGTTTTATTATGACGGAAAATGTTTTTTACAATTTTAAAGTAAAAAATAAGAAGAACCTTTAAGTTCTTCTTATCTTTGGTGCGCGAAACCGGAATCGAACCGGTACGGTATCGCTACCGCAGGATTTTAAGTCCTGTGCGTCTGCCTGTTCCGCCACTCGCGCATGAGCATATAATAGCACATAGTCATTTTGTTGTCAATTAAAAAAACAAAAAAATTGTAGAATTTTTTTTCACTAAATATAAATAGCTAACATTAATATTGCTATAATACAGTAATACAGTGAAAAAAATGAAATTATAAAAAAAATAAAAAAAATTTTTAAAAAGTGTTAAGAAAAAAAAATTAAATACGATAAAGGAATTGTAAAGGATATAAAGATGTTAAAAATGGATGTTCAAAAGATGGATGTCAAGGAAGAAAAAGACGGTAAAAATTAAGGAGGAATTAATCATGAGGATTAATCACAACATTTCGGCAATTAATGCCCACAGACAATTATCATCAAATCAAGGAGCTACATCAAAGTCATTACAAAAATTATCATCAGGTTTAAGAATTAACAGTGCAGCTGATGATGCAGCAGGACTCGCTATAAGTGAGAAAATGAGAACACAAATCAGAGGTTTGGAGAAAGCTCAAAGTAATGCACAAGACAGTATATCTTTGATTCAAACTGCAGAAGGAGCCTTACAAGAAGTAAGTAATATTTTGCAGAGAATGAGGGAATTAAGCGTTCAATCTATGAACGGTATTCTTTCTGAAACTGAAAAGGATGCAATATCTGCTGAAATGACGCAACTTAGACAAGAAGTCGATCGTATTGCAGAAACAAGTAAATTTAATAATACATATCTTCTCAAAGGTACGCTTGGTATGACTGCAAATACTGCAACGTCAAGTATTTATACAACTAATTCTGTTACAGGAAAAGCTGAATTAATGAACGGAGTAGTTGGTTTAGATGTAGCTGCTGCTGAGAAGAATACAGAATATACAATTTCTGTGGGTAATAAAACAGTATACAATGCTTCTACTAAAGATGATGCAGAAGCTAAGTATGTTATACCTGCAGCGGCAGATGGAAATACCGCAAAGGAAAGTGATAATGCAAACTATGCTAATAAGGCAGGAAAATGGATAAAAACTGATGGTAGTGAGTATGATCCAGCGGCTGATGGAGCTGACCCTACGGCTGTTGCAAAATATATCATACCAGATGATGCTGATGGTAGAACAATTAAAAATGATACTGAAGGAGTAAGCGGAAAGTCTGGCTGGGTAAAAGCTGAGACATCTCAAGCACTTCAAATCACATATAAAGATATATCTGGTAAAGAAGTAACAGCAACAAGCACAATTGACCCGGCTTCTACATTCTCTGGTTTCATTGGATTCACAGATGCAAATGATAGCGATTCAGGTATTAAGATTCAAGTTGAAGATATGGATTTAGCTCAATTAGATGGTGTAGTTGTTAACACATCTGATGGCGGAAAGACGAATCTTCACATCGGTGCTAACTCAGTTGATGCCCCATTAAAAATTGAAATTCCTGATTTAAGAGCTAGAGCTCTTGGAATAGAAGACTTAAGCATAGTTACAACAAATGATGCAAAGCAAACTTTGGATAAAATAGATAATGCACTTACAACATTAAGCTCAGCAAGAGGTAACTTAGGTGCATACCAAAACAGACTTGAATATACATTAAATAGCTTGGCAGCTTCTGCTGAGAACTTAACAGCGGCTGAATCAAGAATTAGAGATGTTGATATGGCTAAGGAAATGATGACATTTACACAAGCTAATATCCTTAACCAATCTGCTACTGCAATGCTTGCACAAGCAAATCAACAACCTCAAACAGTATTACAATTATTACAAGGATTATAATTTTTGAATTTGGAAGCTCGGTTAAAAAGCCGAGCTTTTTTCTTGATTAAAAAAAACAAAAGTGATAGACTAAGACTTGAGGAGATAACAAATGAAAATAGTTGTAAACAATAAAAATGAAAAAATTCCTAAAGAGTTAATAGAAGCTTGTAATAATGATAAAATAGTAGCTAAGGTTTTTTATAATAGAGGAATAAGAAATATAAAAGAATATAATGAAATTGTGAACGCTAATAATTATACTCCATATAATCCAAGTGACTTTCCGAGAATAAAAGAGGCTTGTGAAATAATCAGTAATTCTATAAAAGCGGGAGAAAAAATTGCAGTATATGGCGATTATGATGTTGATGGTGTTACTGCTACATCGGTACTGGTTTTGGCTTTAAAAAAACTTAATGCCAATGTTATATATCATGTGCCGGATAGATTCTCAGAAGGGTATGGAATGAATGAGAATGTGGTAAGAGAACTAGCTAAAAATGGCGTTAAGACGATTATAACTTGTGACTGTGGCATTTCTAATTTTGATGAAATAAAGTTGGCTAAGGAGCTTGGAATGAAGGTTGTCTTAACTGACCACCATACTATTGGAGACGATGTGCCTAATGCAGATGTTGTAATAAATTATAAAATGTTGAATGCTGAAAATCCGGCGAGAAATATATCTGGTTGTGCGACTGCATATTATTTGGTATTGGCATTAAATGATTACTTAGGAAAAGAAGCTGATGATTATACAGATTTAGTGGCACTTTCTACTATTTCTGATGTTATGCCACTAAGAGGTGAGAGCAGGTTTTTATTCCAAAAGGGATGCAAAAAACTTATTGATGGAGAAAGATTAGGTGTAAGAGCATTATTTAAATATATGTCTTCACCTGTTACAAATGCAGACGATATAGGTTTTCAAATCGCTCCAAGAATCAATGCTGTTGGAAGAATGGATACTGCAAGAACTGCTGTTGACCTTTTCTTGACAGAAGATGAAAAATTGGCAGATGAACTTGCACTTAAAATTAATCAGTTTAATACTGAAAGAAAAAACATTCAAAACGATATTTATGAACAAGCAAAAGAACAGGTAGAAACGAAGAAACTTAACAAAAAAATTCTAGTTTTATATGGGGAAGATTGGCATCATGGTATTATTGGAATTGTTGCCGGTAAGATATGTGAAGAGTATAAAAAGCCTTGTATAATTTTAACTACTAATGATGATGGAGAGACATTGGTTGGGTCTGCACGTTCTACGGAACATCTTAATATTTATGAAACATTAAAGAGGTTTAGTGATGATTTAGTTAAATTTGGCGGACATTCTCAAGCAGCAGGTCTGTCTCTTAAGTTAAAAAACTTAGATAAATTTACAAAAGAAATTGAAAATTATGCTGATTTATATCTTGAAGATGATTATGAAGAAAAGATATATGTAGATGCAATGTTACCGTTTGAAAGTGTAAATGAAGAATTGTTTGAAAATTTGAAATTAGGTGAGCCATATGGTGAGGCTTTTTCTGCTCCTGTATTTGTAATGAATAATGTGGTTATATCTAAAGAAACTATAAATCAAGGTAAACATCATTTCTTAGTACTAAAAGATGAAATGAAAAATGAGATAGGAACAACTTTATGGAATTATGGTTCGGAAAAATTAGAGGGTAAAAAATGTACAATTATTTTTGGAATTTTTAAGGATACGTATAAAGAGAGAAATGAAATTAAGATTAAAGTTCAAGAAATCTTTTTTGATGATATTGAAATTGAAGATAATAAAATAAAAATAATTGACAGAAGGAATATTCCTATCGAAAATGTAATACAAGAATTTAAGAATTCCGAAATATACTATGAAGGACCTATAATGTATAAGCCTAATTTACCTACGGTAAATTGCAATTATGATGAAAGAGTTAATTCCTTGATATTGTATTCTTTGCCGAAAAGTAATAAGATTTTTAATAGAATTGTTGAAGATTTACATCCTGAGAAAATAATCTTGAATTATTCATACTTACCTAAATACGATGTAGACAGTTTTACAAAGATGTTTTTAGGTGTTATAAAAAATATTGTTAGAAATAGAAATGGAATTATTAGTATTGGTAAATTTGCTGAGATAATGCAGGTAGAAGAAGAATTTATAAATACTTTTAGCAGATTACTTTCTGATTATGGATATTTTGATTTTTACAATGTTGATGCCATTGAGATTAAATATGAAATAAAGAAAAAGAGTAAGAAGGATAATAAATTCTTAGAAAAAATGGTTATTAAGTATCTACGTGAAAAAGAAGAGTATGTAAATTATATGAAAAATAGTATAATTAATAAATAGGAGGATAAAGAAATGAAGAAGTTTGTTAGTGTTATTTTAAGTGTTTCACTTATTTTTAGTTTTGCTTTTGCAAATACAGAAGCGAATGTATCTAAGTTTGATACTGAAAAGTTGGATTTATTTAGACAGTTAATCCAAGATTTATACTATAAGGATGTTACGGACGAACAATTATACGAGGCTGCATTAAAGGGAATGTTCCAATCTTTGGACAGATACAGTACTTATTATAATGAAGAAGAAACAGCAGAATTTTCTACAAGTGTTTCCGGTACATATTCCGGAATTGGAGTAAAGTTTGAGGGGTATAACAACTATATGAGAATTGTAAAGGTGTTTGTAAATACACCGGCACATAATGCGGGAATGTTAGCAGGAGATTATATTATTGGTGTAAATGGCCAAAGCATTGAGGGTTGGTCTTCTAATAAGGTTGCCTCTTTAATTAGAGGAGAGGCAGGAACAACAGTAGATTTAGAGTTACTTAGAAATTCTAGTGAAATTATTAAAGTGACTGTTGAAAGAGCGAATGTTCAGGCAGAATCTTGCGATTTTAAGGTTTTGGGCGATGATAGCGACATCGGATATATAAAAATTGAAGAATTTAATGCCAGTACAGGGGCTGAGATAAGCCAATATTTACATACGATGAAAGTTTTAGGAATGAACAAGGTTATACTAGATTTAAGAGATAATCCTGGCGGATATGTAGACCAAGCTGTATTAGTTGCTAGAAACTTTGTGCCTAGAGGAGTTATTACAACATTAAAATACAAAGATGAAAATAGAGAAATTCAACATAGGTCGTATTTGACTGAAAAATATTTTAAGGTTGTTGCCTTAGTTAATGGAAATTCCGCATCTTCTTCTGAAATTTTAGTGGGAGCATTAAAGGATACCGAAAGTGCTGTTGTTGTTGGAACAACTACTTATGGAAAGGGAGTTTTCCAAAATGTATATAATCTAAAAGACGGTGGCTCTATAAAGATTACGACAGGAGCTTACTATACACCTAATGGAACGTGTATTGATAAAATTGGTATAGTTCCAAATGTTGTGGTTGAAAATGTAGAAGAACAATTACCAAGAGCGATTGAAGAAGTAAATAAATTGTAGTAAAGAATGGCTATAAAAGGACTTATTTTTAGCCATTATAAAACAGTGTACTATATTTTCGGCATAGTACACTGTTTTTTGCTGTTTTTCTTGTAAGAAAAAATAATTGACCATTAGCGTTTTTAGTGATATCATGATATATCATAATTTAATATTACAATTTTTCGTAATATTTTAATCTTTAAGGGGGAGTAAGAATGATAGATATTAATTTAATCCGTGAAAATCCGGAAGAAGTTAAAGCAAAACTAGCTAAAAAATTATACGATGTTGACTTTACAGAATTTTTAGAGAAAGACAAGGAAAGAAAGTCCTTAAGATATGAGAACGACTCCTTAAAGTCCGAAAGAAATAAAACATCTGCATTAGTTCCACAATTGAAAAAAGAAGGAAAAGATGCTACCGAAATAATTGAAAATATGAAAAAACTGGGTGACAAGATTAAGGAAAATGATGATAAAATTGCTGAAATTGAGGCTGAATTACAATATTTCTTAGATTGTTTACCTAATTTACCTGCTGATGATTTATTACCTGGTGGAAAGGAAAATAATAAAGAAATAGACAGATGGGGAGAAAAGCCAGTATTTGACTTTGAGCCAAAGAACCATGTTGACTTGGCTGAGAGTCTTGGCTTAATCGATTATAAAAGAGGAGCTAAACTTGGCGGAAATGGTTTTTGGGTTTATAGACATGATGGTGCTAAGCTTGAATGGGCTCTACTAAACTACTTTATCGAGACTCATATTGCTGATGGATATGAATTTGTATTATTACCACATTTACTTACAAGAAAATGCGGATATGGTGCAGGTCAATTCCCTAAGTTTGCTGAAGATGTATATCATTTAGATGCAGATAGTGAAAATAGTACACACTTCTTATTACCAACTGCTGAAACTGCACTTGTTAATATGCATAGTGATGAAGTTTTAGAAGAAGAAGAGTTACCTATTAAGTATGCCGGATATACACCTTGTTATAGAAAAGAAGCTGGAAGTTATAGAGCAGAAGAGCGTGGAATGATTCGTGGACACCAATTTAATAAGGTAGAAATGGTTCAATACACAAAACCTGAGGATTCTCCAAAGGCTTTTGAGGAATTAGTTAATAAGGCTGCTGCTTTAGTTAGAGGCTTAGGACTTCATTACAGAATTTCTAAGTTAGCTGCTGCTGATTGTAGCCATGCAATGGCAAGAACTTGTGATATTGAAATTTGGATCCCTAGTATGAATGATTATAAAGAAGTAAGTTCTGTATCTAATGCACATGATTATCAAGCTAGACGTAATAATACAAGATATAGAAATAAGGAAACAGGAAAGCTTGAGTATGTTCATACATTAAATGGTTCTGGACTTGCTACAAGTAGAGTATTACCTGCTATACTAGAACAATATCAACAAGCAGACGGAAGCGTCAAAGTGCCTGAAGTTTTAAGAAAATGGGTTGGTAAGGACTATATTGGAAGAGATTAATCTTTGGGGCGAGTATAATCGCCCCATTTGAGTATTAGGAGGTTTTTATGGAAACGATATTAAATAAAATTACAAATATTTTGGGTAAGGCTTTTTGTGAATGCGGATATGATTTTTCTTACGGAAAGACTACAGTTTCCGGAAGACCAGATTTATGCCAATTCCAATGCAACGGAGCTATGGTTGGTGCGAAAGTATACAAAAAAAGTCCAATGCAAATTGCAAATGAAGTTATAGAAAAAATGGATAAAACTTTGTTTGAAAAGGTTGAAATTGCACCTCCCGGATTTATAAATATGACGTTAACAGATAATGCTATAGTTGAGACAATCTTAAATATGGAGAGCGATAACGATTTAGGAATATGCAAAGTAAATGGTAATGAAACTGTTGTTGTTGATTATGGCGGACCTAATGTTGCAAAACCTCTTCATGTAGGGCATTTACGTTCTGCGATTATTGGTGAGGCTATAAAGCGTATGGCAAAAGCACTAGGCTACAATGCAATCGGTGATGTGCATTTGGGAGATTGGGGACTTCAAATGGGGCTCATTATAAGCCAATTCGCTGAGGAAAATCCGGATAGCAAGTATTTAGATGAGAATTATACCGGTGAATATGAAAAATTAAATATTTCTATGGATTACCTAAATGAAATTTATCCAAAGGCAAGTAAAAGAAGTAAAGAAGATGAAGAGTTTATGGCTATTGCACAGAAAGCTACTTTTGATCTTCAAAACGGTAGACGCGGATATGTTGAGCTTTGGAAAGAAATTATGAGAATTTCAGTTGCCGATTTAAAGGGAAGCTATGATAAGCTTAATGTAAGTTTCGAATATTGGTATGGAGAAAGCGACGCGGATAAATATATTCCTGATATGGTAAATAAGTTTATTAAAGATGGTTTTGCATATGAGAGCGAAGGAGCTTTGGTTATTGATGTTGAAAAACCGGATGATAAAGCACCGATGCCGCCAATTTTAATTAGAAAGAAAAATGGGGCACAAATTTATGCCACTACTGACTTGGCAACAATTGTTCAAAGAATGCAGGATTTTAATCCAAGCATGATTTTATATGTTGTAGATAACAGACAAGGATTACATTTTGAACAGGTATTTAGATGTGCAAGAAAAACAGGGATTGTACCTTCTAATGTAATTCTAGAGTTTGATGGATTCGGTACTATGAACGGAAAAGACGGAAAGCCATATAAGACAAGAGAGGGCGGAGTAATGAAATTACATGACCTAATTGAAACGGTATGTGGTTCTGCGTTAAGTAAAATGGAAGAAGCTAAAACTGGTGTGGATTTATCTGATGAAGAGAAAAAAGAAACTGCACTAAAAGTTGGAATTGCTGCTCTTAAGTTTGGCGATTTAATAAATTATAGGTCAAAGGATTACATATTTGATTTGGATAAATTTATGTCATTTGAGGGGAAAACAGGTCCTTATCTACTTTATACGATGGTTAGACTTAATTCTATTTTAAATAAGGCTAAGGAAAGAGGCTTTAAGGTTGGAGAGATAGGTTTACCACAAACTGATGTTGAAAGAGATATAATGTTAAAAATCTCTACTATGAATGAAGTTTTATGGCAATCATTTAATGATAGAGCTCCGAGTGGAATTTGCGAAAATGCTTATCAAATTGCGTCACTTGCTAACAGATTTTATTATGAAAATAAAATTTTGTCTGAAGAAGATGAAACAAGACGAGGAAGTTTACTTGCATTAAGCCGATTCATATTAAGAGTTTTAAAATTACATATGGATATTTTGGCAATAGATGTGCCTGAAAGAATGTAAAATCAAAAATTACTCTTAATGTGAATGTTAAGAGTAATTTTTTGTTAGTAAGGGTGGGGAGTATCAATGGATTTAAAAGAGGAGCTTATGGAGTATAATCCATATAATGAGCAAGAGAAAAAAGATAAAGAAATTATGCTAAAAGCACTTGATAGTTTTGGTGATATTTTTGAACGTAGTAATGAGATAGCGCATTTTACTGCTTCAAATTGGATTGTTAATAAAGAAAGAACTAAGGTTTTGATGGCATATCATAACATTTATAATTCTTGGGCATGGACCGGTGGACATGCTGATGGAGATACAAACTTAATGAATGTTGCAATTAAGGAAGCAAGAGAAGAAACCGGAATAAATGATTTTAGGGTTATAAGTAATGGAATTTACAGTATTGAGATATTACCGGTCGATGGGCATATAAAGCGTGGGAAGTATGTGGCTACGCATTTACATTTTGATGTCTGTTATCTTCTAGAGGCTGATGAAAATGATACATTAAAAATTAAAGAAGATGAAAATAGTGGCGTAAAGTGGATAAATATAAATGAAGTTCTTAATTTTATAAGCGAAGCAAATATGTTGCCTGTTTATAGTAAGCTAAATGAGAAGTTAAAAGATATAAAGAGGTAAAAAACAAGGGGCTATAAAAAACTCAAAAATCAATAAAACTAGTGTACTATACTTCACTCAACAAAATTTTACAGCCCTTCGGTTTTAAAGATTTTTTTGGAAAATGCTTGATTTTTGATACCAAATTTGATATCATATGAATATAATACTAAAGAGGTGAATTATGTTCCAAATAATATTTTATACAGATAAAAACGGAAAAAGTGAAGTCTTTGAATATATAACTGCCTTAAGAAACAAAGGTAGTAAAGATTCTAAGATTAAGTTAAATAAGATTACTGCATATATTGAAGAATTATCTAAAATAGGTTTATCTATTGGAGAACCATATATAAAGCACTTAGATAACGATATATGGGAATTGCGTCCGTTGAGAGATAGAATACTTTTTGCATATTGGAACAATAATAAATTTATATTATTAAGTCAGTTTATAAAGAAAACACAAAAAACACCTATAAGAGAAATAGAAAAGGCTAAAAGATTATTAAATGACTATAAGGAAAGGAGCAATAGCAATGATTGAAAAGGAGTTGACTTGGGAAACGGCAAAAGAAAGTTTAGCTTTCACACCTGAGGAAAGAGCAGAAATACAATTAGAAATAGATTTAATAGAGGCAACCATTGAAGCGAGAAAAAAATGTAGTCTTACACAGAGAGAATTGAGTAAAAAGTCAGGATTGACACAACCTGCTATAGCAAGAATAGAAAGTCGCGCACATTCTCCTAAAGTTGATACATTGATGCATTTATTGTTTTCAATGGGTTATACTTTGCGTGTTGTTCCGTTAAGTGAGAATGAATAAAAAAGGTGGACTAAAGTCCACGCTATGTTGACCTTCGGTCAACAACATCAGGGAAATCTTTTTGCACTCTGTGAAACTGTTTGTTGCTAAATCAAAGATTTAGACAAACACTTTTGTTTTCTATCGGTCGTTCGAGCTATTAATTAAAATTTTTAACGCTGATTTCATCAGCTAAATTTTAATTAGACTAGTTTTGTGCTAAGTTAAACTTTTAATTCATAGCTCGAACTTTCCTAGAAAATAAAAAAATAAGCATTTCGTATTTTCACAAAATGCTTATCTCAATCTTTGGTTGCGGGGGCCGGATTTGAACCAACGACCTTCGGGTTATGAGCCCGACGAGCTACCAGGCTGCTCCACCCCGCGATGTTTACTGTAATAGAATAACACTGTTTTGCCATATTGTCAATAACTATTGTTAAAAAAATTACCGGTGCGGTTTTTTGCACCGGTATATTACATTATATGAATAGTAAAATAAAATGTTAATTACATTTGATTAATTGTTATAGTTAAAGTGTCGTTGTCTGTACTGGCGGAGATTTTTAAATTACTGTTACTATTATTTTTTATTTTTAAGTCTTCAACATCATAAGATACCGATGCGTCTTTTCCATCTTCTACATATGTGACATCTCGGCTATGCTGATGACGTTCGGTTATTTCAAGTCCGGCATTTAATGCAGCATTATATAATGTAGAACTGATTTGACATACTCCACCGCCGTATCCATCCGTTTTATTTCCATGTCCATCAAAAATTATGGCTTTTTTGAAACCTGTTTCTTCGTTTCTTGGGCCGATTTGAGAATTAAAAGAAAATTCTTCTCCTGCTTTTATTGTTGCTCCGTTTAGCTTTTCTGTTCCCACTTTTATATTATTTAATCTTTCGGGCTTTTTGTCTGTAATTTTTGTTGAAAATGTTCCGTAAATTTTTTGCGGTGTAGGTGTCGATGACTGGTTAGTTTTATAATTTATTTGTTCATTATTATTGCTGGTGTTATTATTACAACCCGTTAGTAAAATTATGACCATTATTAAAACTGATAAAATTTTCATATTTTTAACTTCCTTTCACTATTTTAATTGTATTTTTAGTAATTTTCATAAAAAAATACATAGAAACAATTGGACGAACATAGAATGTACTGTGATACAAGTTTGAAAGCGAGGTATAAAAATGGAACAGACAGTACGAAGAATAGAGAGTCCATACAGAGTTCAAAGCAGAAGAAGTGAACCAACGGAAAAAATCCTTAAATACTGGTCAAAGTTTATTATTCAGACAATAATAAGTGCCGTGATATTGGTTACGTTTTTATATTGTAGAAGTGTAAATGCAATAACTACTTCTGCTTTTTGGGAAAAAACAACTGCAATTTTGGAGAATGATATTAGTGTTGAGGATATGAAAAATGGAATTGAAAAGGGAATGGAATATGTTAAAATTATAGTTCCCAAAATTTTAGAAAGTGAAGAAATAAAAAATCAAGAGACACTAAATGAAAACCAAAATGCTAATGATAGTTCCGAAAATAATACGGATATAACGGAGCAAACTGAAAATGATAAAACTTATGATACAAAAGATATGACACAAGAAGAGAAAGATATATATGACATTCTAAAGGTAATGACGGTGTTAAGACCTGTAAATGGTGAAATTTCTTCATCATTCGGAGATAGAATTGACCCTGTAACAAAGAAAGCAGGAGTACATACAGGAACTGATTATGCAGTGGCAGTTGGAACGCAGGTAAAGTCCGCTATAACAGGTACAGTAGTTGAAGTTAAAAAGAATAATGCTTCGTTTGGAAATTTTGTTAGAGTGAAGAATTCGGATATAGTTACAACGTATGCACATTGTTCTACTATAAAGGTTAAAGAGGGCGACAAAGTAAAACAAGGGGATATTGTTGCACTTTCGGGAAATACCGGAAAAACCAGTGGACCACATTTGCATTTTGAAGTTAGTAAGGATGGCAGACTTATAAATCCGGAGAAATTAACCAATTAAAAGAGGTCGTGATTTAATGTTGTTTAGAATTAACAAGGTATATGTCTCTATCAGTATATATTTTTTTGCATTGATTATTTGGGTTATATTTTTTCATAGAGTTAACGAATTTATATATTGCCTTGGTGCACTTTTTCTACATGAATTAGGACATATTTTTATGATTTATCATTTGAAGGAAAAAATAAGTGTGTTTTATATAATCCCTTTTGGTTTTTCTTGCAGATTAAAAAATCAAAGTAAAATAGAAAAAAATAAGATGCTTAAAATAATATTGGCAGGTCCTGTAACGAGTTTTACTGTTGCAGGACTTGTTTTTTTATGGACAAAGGAATTTGCATTAGTGAATTTGATTATTGGGATTTTTAACCTTATTCCGATAGGAAATTTAGACGGTGGAAGAATATTTAGAATTTTAATGCAAAGTTAAAGAAAATGTGTTACAATAAATGTGGTGATTTTTAAATGAAAGATATAGTTTGTTTGGCAATCGAGAGCAGTTGTGATGAAACTTCGGTTGCAATAGTAAAGAATGGTAGAGAAGTATTATCTAATATAATTTTTTCTCAAATAGATATACATAAGAAATATGGAGGAGTTGTTCCTGAGATTGCATCAAGACAACATACGGAATGTATAAATATTGTAGTTAAGGAAGCTTTAGAAAAAGCAAATATGACTTTTGATGATATAGATATAATTGGAGCTACATATGGACCCGGTTTAGTCGGAGCATTACTTGTCGGTTTATCTGCTGCAAAAGGGATTGCGTATGCTACCGGAAAACCGCTTGTTCCTGTTAATCATATAAAAGGACATGTTTTTGCTAATTTTATAGAAAATAAAGAACTTGAACCACCGTTTGTATGTATGATTGTTTCGGGTGGTCATACACATATTGTTAACGTAAAAAGCTATTCCGAATTTGAAATATTGGGTAAAACTATGGATGATGCTATTGGTGAGGCCTTTGACAAGGTGTCTCGTACTGTAGGTCTTGGATATCCAGGAGGACCTTTAGTTGATAAATTGGCTAAAGAGGGACAAGATGTATGTAATTTCCCTAGACCAACTTTTGAAAATTTAAATTTCAGTTTTAGTGGAATAAAGACTGCTGTAATTAATTATACAAATAAGCATAAAGATTTTAATGTAGCTGATGTTTGCAGAAGTTTCGAGGAAGCGGCGACTGATGTAATTATTACTAATGTAAAAAGAGCAATTAAATTGACTGGTACTAAGAAAATTGCTTTGGCCGGTGGTGTTGCTGCAAATTCAATGCTAAGAGAAAAAATGAGAAATCTTGCAAACGAAATGAATGTTGAATTTTACTGTCCAAGTCCGGTGCTTTGTACCGACAATGCTGCTATGATTGGGTGTGCTGCTTATTATGATTATCTAGATGGAAAGGTTGCGGATTTAAAAATTAATGCTATCGCAAATTTGAGCTTATAAATATGTTTTAAGAGGTGAAGAATATGGCGAAGTGGAATTTGGTTGAACGCGAGAAAAGGATGGAAAGAGAAATGCGAAAGAAAGAAAAAAGTCAAAAAAAGAGTAAAAGAAATATAGGCTGCTCTATTGTTATGTATTTTATGCTAATTGGGATATTTATTGGGATAGGTGCTGCCGTTGCTATTATTATGGGAATTGTTACCGATGCTCCTACAATAGACTTAAGTGATTACACTATAACAAAGATATCCACTGTGTTTTATGATAAAGACGGAAAAGAAATTGATACTGCACATAGTGGAGAGAATAGAACACTTGCATATTTAAATGAGATACCTAAATATCTTCAGGATGCTTTTATTTCTATTGAAGATGAGAGATTTGAAGAACATAATGGTATAGATATAAAAAGAACGTTGGGAGCAGTTTTCTACTGGGTTAAGAATGGTGGAAAGGGCACTTATGGTGGAAGTACAATAACTCAACAGTTGATTAAAAATATGACACAGGATAAAGCAAGTAAAGGGATAGAGGGAGTATATAGAAAAGTTCGTGAGTGGTGGAGAGCATATATGCTCGAGCGTGAGCTTACTAAGGACCAAATATTAGAATTATATTTGAATACAATTTGTTTTGGTAATTCTACATACGGAGTAAAGGAGGCTGCAAATTTATATTTTTCGAAAGAGCCTTCTGAATTGACGTTAGCAGAATGTGCATTGCTTGCAGGTGTAACAAACAGACCTACATATTATGACCCATTTACTAACTTAGATCATGCAAAGAGTCGTCAAAAAGTAATTTTAAAGAAAATGTTAGAACTTGGCAAAATAACTGAGTCTGAGTATCAAGCAGCAATAGAAGAGGAAATTGTTATTAAAGAAGGCGGAAGCACATCGGTATCAGTTCATTCGTATTTTGTTGATGCCGTTATTGAAGATATAATTTCTGATTTAGGTACTCAAAAAAATATGACAAGGCTTGAAGCGTCTAATCTTATTTATGGTGGGGGATTAAAAATCTACACTACTATGGATTCAGATATTCAAGCTGCTATCAATAAGATATATGTTGAAGATGAAAAAAAAGTATTTGCTGCATTTAGTAACCTTTCAGAGCAACCCGAATCGGCCATGCTAATTATGGACTATAAAACAGGTCATATTGTAGGAATGGTTGGTGGCCGTGGTGAGAAGAAGGATATGAGAGGGCTAAACCGTGCAACACAATCAAAGCGTCAGCCGGGTTCTACGATAAAGCCTTTGGCAGTATATGGACCAGCAATAGAAGATGGAAAAATAACTGCAGCAACAATTATATCGGATACACCTTTGACGGTTGAAATTCCGGGAAGTAAGCCATGGTCCCCTAAGAACTGGTATTCAGCCGGATTTTACGGAAATATTACAGTAAGATATGCGATTGAACAGTCTTGTAATGTTCCTGCTGTGCGTGTACTTCAAATGATAGGACTTGATAGAGCGTATAACGCGTTACTTTCAGAAGGAATAACAACTCTTACAAAAGAGGACCTAAACTATGCGCCACTTTCACTTGGTGGTTTGAGTGAGGGAGTTACTGTTAGAGAATGGACCGGTGCATATGGAATGATAGCAAACGGCGGTGTTTATATAAAGCCAATAACATATACAAAGGTTGAGGATACAGATGGAACGATATTACTACAAAACAAGCGCAAAGAATCAAGAGTATTTAGCTCAGGAACTGCATACGTTTTAACAGACATTATGAAGGGTGTTGTAAGCAGAGGTACTGCTCGTTCTGCAATACTAGCCAATAGCACTGCCGCCGGAAAAACAGGTTCTACATCTGCTACTAAGGATAAATGGTTTGTTGGATATACACCATATTATGTAGGAGCAGTTTGGGTAGGATATGATACTCCTAAGGAAATGAAAGTAGGAGGCGAAATGCCTAAGCAAGTTTGGAAAAAAGTTATGGATATTATTCATAAGGATTTGCCTAAAATTGATTTTCCTGTACCGGATGATGTTGAGTATGTAAGTGTTTGTAAGGTGTCTGGGGCAAGAGCATTAGAGAGTTGTGGGGATAATGTAAAATCTGAAATATATGTAACAGGTACAGCACCTAGCAGTTATTGTACATACCATTCGTCTGCATGGGCGGGTTATTATCCTGAAGGCATTTAAAAGAAAGGATAAGATTAAAATGCATCATGAAGTAGGAACTATAATAAAGTTGAAAAAACAGCATCCCTGCGGGGCGAACGAGTGGGAAGTTTTAAGAAATGGCGTGGATTATAGGATAAAGTGTGTCGGTTGTGGACATGTTATTTTAATTCCAAGGATAAAGCTTGAAAAAATGATTAAAAATTAAGTTTAAAACAAAAAACATTCTTGCATTAAAACAAGAATGTTTTTTGCTTTGCAGTGTGTAATTACTTATTAGCAATTGTCACAACCGCATCCACATCCACTGTTTCCTAAGTTGTTGTTATTTCCACAGCAACAGCAAACAATGATAAGGATAAGTATAATCCATAGGCATCCGTTGCCACATCCACAGTTTCCCATTAAGTTTTCACCTCCTGTGTCTTACGATAGTATATAGTATGTAAAAAACAATCGAGGTGTTACAAAATTGAAAAAAGTTTTTTATTTACACATATTAATTTTTAAAAACCCATTTTACCTGTATTCTAAAACTAAGGAGAAATAAAATTACATCCATTAGCATTTTTGCAAGTACCTGATTAAAACCTAATCTTATTGTGAGCAGGTAGATACCTGTATATGATAACATTATAGTAATAGCTACTAAAGTGTAATATTTAATTATACTTTTCTTTAATCTTGCTTTTGTATTAAAAACTAATTTCCTATTTAGATTAAAATTAATAAATGATGAAATTAGTCTGGCAACAACAGTTGCTATAAGCAATGAAAGGGCATGAGGAAGAAAAGCAAAAATAGCTCCTAATAAAATAAATAAAGCATAGTCACAAAGTATAGATGAGAAGGAAGAACACATAAATTTAAAAATAACTTTGTAGATACTGAAAGAATCTGTGAGAGGATTAAAGTTACTTGTTGTGTTTCCGTTTATGTATACAGTTTCAATCGGAACTTCCATAATTTTTATTCCGTATGTCTTTGTGTCTAGGAGCATATTGGTTTCAAATTCAAATTTTTCCCCTAAAGTATTAGTTAGTTTTTCAACGAATGTTGCTGGGATTGCTCTAAGTCCTGTTTGTGTGTCACTAATATTTAAATCACAAAATAGTTTAAAAGCAAGTGAAGTAGCTTTATTTCCAAACCTACTTTTGTTAGGCACATCATGCTGATTAAAATTTCTAACACCTAAAACTAATTTCCCAGGATTTTCTTTTAATGCTTTAGCACATTTTACAACGTCTTTTACTTTGTGCTGGTTGTCGGCGTCTAAAGTAACAACACCTACATCGTTTGGAAAATGCTTTAAGAAGTATTTAAAACCTGTTTTTAATGCTCGTCCTTTTCCTAAATTCTCTTCGTGAGTTATAAGAACACAGTTCTTGTTTCTCTTTACTTTATCGAATAGATTCAAGAATTTTGAATCAGTCCCGTCATTTATAACAATTATATGTTTGAAACCGGCTTGCACTAATCCTTCTATGACTGTGTGAAATTTCTTGTCAGGATTATATGCCGGAATTATTGCGGTTATATTATCCATATTTTTAGCCCTCTATAAGTTCTTCACCGATTTTATACACATTTCCGGCACCTATTGTGAGTAGTATGTCTCCGGATTGTAGGTTATCTTTAAGATAATTTTCTATATCAGAAAAATCTTTTATATAGATTGCATTATTTGAAGTTTTTTGTATTTCATTTACTAAATCTTTAGAATTTATTTCTCCGGTATCTTTTTCACGTGCAGCATAGATGTCTGTAATTATTACTTTATCTGCATTATAAAAAGCATTTGCAAAATCATTTAAAAGTGCTTTTGTTCTAGAATAGGTGTGAGGTTGGAAAACGCACCAAACCTTTTTCATATTTCTGTTTTTGGCTGCAAGTAATGTTGCTTTTATTTCAGATGGATGATGTGCGTAGTCATCGTATATTTCGGCACCGTTTAATAGTCCTTTTTTTTCAAATCTTCTTTTTGCACCACAAAAAGTTTTTAGTGATTCAATCACTTTTGACAAATCCAATTTATATATATCGCATACTGCAATACACGCTAGGGAGTTATATATATTGTGCATACCAGGAACAGTTAAAACAACTTCAGATATAAATTTATTATCTATATATAAATTATAATATGTTTTATCTCGCTCAAATATTATATTTTGTGCAGAATATTTTGCCATATTTTTTATTCCGAAAGAGACGACATTGCATTTTGTATTTTTAAATAATTCATATGAATTTTTATCATCTGCATTAAGCACAGCAAAGCCATCACTCGGCAATTTATCTAAGAATTTTTGGAATGATGATTTTATATGATTTATATCTTTATAATAATCCAAATGGTCAGCTTCTACATTTAAAACAACAGAAACTTTAGGAGAAAGTTCTAGAAAACTCTCAACATATTCACAAGCTTCAGTAATCAAGAAATTACTTTGACCTATTTTATAATTCCCATCGATTAGTGGTAACTCTCCACCAACAGTGATGGTTGGGTCTTTTTCACATTCTATAAAAGCGGTAGAAATCATTGAGGTTGTTGTGGTTTTTCCATGAGTTCCTGCGACTGCAATTGTATCGGGAAAGAGTCTTGTGATTTCTCCAAGTAATACAGAGCGCTCAATTAAAGGAATGTTTTTTTTAGTTGCTGCTATGTATTCAGGATTATCTTTCTTTATTGCTGCTGTAAAAATTACAGCAGAAGCATTTCCTATATTTTCTTCGCTATGACCTATCGTTACTTTTATATCATTTTCTCTTAACTTCTTTATTATATTACTATCATTTGCGTCGGAACCTTGAACTGTATACCCTTTGTTCTTTAAGATTTCGGCAAGTCCGCTCATACTAATTCCGCCAATTCCTATCATATGTATAGTTGCCGGTGGTAAAATTTTATCTAAAAACATAAGATACCTCCAAATTAAATAGTATATGTATATTATATATTCTTATGAATATATTATTCAATAGGTTGAAAAAAAGTTACGTGTTTTCTTTTTGGTAATATTTATTGGCATAAGAAAAATTTGAAAAATATTTACAAATTCCGGAAGGTTTTTTCAAAATTATGTAGAAATATAGCAGTATAAAAATAATCATAAGGTGGTGCACATTATGGAAGTAACAAACGTAAAGGTAAAAGTAATGCATACTGAAGGTAACTTAAAAGCTTACGCAACAATCACTTTCGATGATGAGTTTGTTGTAAAAGATATCAAAGTTATTGACGGTAAAAAAGGCATATTTATTGCTATGCCTAGCAAGCCAATTAAAAACAGAAAAGTTGAAGATGTAGAAAGCGCTGAAGAAATGGAAAGATTACACAAAGATATTGCGCATCCTATTAATCCACAAGCGAGAGAAAAGATTCAAACAGCTATATTAAAGGCTTACGAAGAAGCTCTAAAAGCTGAATAAGAGTTGAAAAAATTAGTCCACTGGAATCCAGTGGACTTTTTTTACCTTACCAATTCTAACAAAGGCTCAGACGAAACGGAAACTTTATTTTCAAAAATTTGCTCAATTGTATTTACTATTTTTTTATTGTAGTTTTCACTTTCAAAATGAAGAAATACTTTTCTTGGTGCAAGAGTAATTAGGGAACTTATTAATACATCTTCATTATTTAGATTATTTTGCTCTTTAGTTTCTATAAACTCCTCAAAGCAACTTTTTGTAATATTTTTATTTCTTTCATTTAATATTAAGTATTCACCATTTTCTTCAAATATAATGTGTAGTTTTGGGCATCTGTTTTTTTGAGTTTCAACGAAGAACTTTAGCATATCTATAAATTCTTTATATTCTTCTTGAAGTTTATAATCTTCTACTACTTTTTGGATTAATTCAACCAGCATTTTCTTATAATTCAGTAATCTAAATTGGATAAAACCGGAAAGATTTAAATAAGTTTCTTCGGTTAAATATTCCAAAATATTTTGCTTTATTAAGAAACGTCTTTTCAGTAAAATTAACATTCTTAAAAAATCATTATCGTGATTCTTAATTAGTTTTGTAGCAGTATTGAAAATACTAAATTTTTCAGAAGAATTGAAAAACGGATAATCTGAAAAGATTAAATTTTTTAATAGTTTTTCTTCCTCGAAATTAATAATATATTCTGTTAAAACTTCCGATACCTTTAGCTTTAAAAATGATTCGTCATCTGAAAAGAAAGCCAATTTATTTTTATATGCTCTGCAAGAAAATTTTTCACATTGTTCTTTTTTGGCAATGTCATGTATATAATTAAAATTGTCTTTAATATCAATAATAACCTTTTGCATATTGAACCCCCTGAAATTGGTACAATTTTTAACTTTAGTTTAAGTATGAATCAAAAGAATTCATATTATACTATGTTTAGAAATATATTAGTGTGAAATGAAAGGCCTTCTAGCCTTATTAGTAAGTACAAGAATCCGGGTATAAAAGCACTTTGGGCTTTTTTGAAAAAATTTATTCCTAAACACAAGTTACTTATCGGCATTTGTATAAAAAGCTTAAGTAAAAAATTATGACAAAAAAATCTTTTTTTTTTTATTAAATTATGTTTTTTGTTTACAAACGTGTTTTTTTTTATTACAATGAATGAGTATTGAATTATTGAAAATATTGAGTTCTCTCAATGTTTATACTTTTAGAAAAAAATAAAGAAAAATACATTAGAAGAGAGGAGCAAGAAAATGAAGATATTGATGTTATCATGGGAGTATCCACCAAGAATAGTAGGAGGAATTTCCAGAGTTGTTTATGATCTAGCTCAAAATTTAGGTGAAAAAGGTAATGAAGTGCATGTTGTTACATGTATGGATAAAAACACAAAAGAATTTGAAAAGGATAAGAACGTATATGTTCACCGTGTCCATACTGTTGGACCTGATACAAAGGGTGATTTCTTAAAACAAACCTTGCATATGAATTTTGCAATGGTAGAAAGAGCTGTTGAAGTTATAAATAGTGTTGGAAAATTCGATGTTATCCACGCTCATGATTGGTTAGTTGCATTCGCTGCAAAAACATTAAAGCACGCGTATAAAACTCCATTAGTTTGCACAATTCACGCAACAGAGCATGGAAGAAATAATGGAATTCATAATGAAATGCAAGAATACATTCATAACAGTGAATGGTGGCTTACTTATGAATCTTGGAAGGTTATTTGCAATAGTCAATATATGAAGAATGAAATTACAAATATTTGGGGACTTCCTGAATCAAAAATAAGAATAATATTTAATGGTGTGGATGTTCACAAATTTGATGGAATAGAAAGAGATTGGGAATTTAGAAGAAGATTCGCAATGGATAATGAAAAGATAGTATTCTTCGTTGGAAGAATGGTTAATGAAAAAGGTGTTCAAGTTTTAATAGATGCAATGCCTAAGATTTGTCAATATTATAATGATGTTAAATTTGTATTTGCCGGAAAAGGTCCTTTACTTGATGAATTTAAGGCAAGAGCTTGGGCTACAGGATATGCACATAAAACATTATTTACAGGATATATAAGCGACGAAGATTTGTTAAAATTGTATAAATGCGTTGATGTAGCTGTTTTCCCTAGCTTATATGAACCATTTGGAATTGTTGCATTAGAAGGAATGGTTGCAAATGTTCCTACAGTTGTTTCACAAGCCGGAGGACTTGGAGAAATAATTAACCACGGATATGATGGAATGAAGGCTTATACAGGAAATGCAAACTCACTTGCAGATTGCATACTTGAATTACTTCATAACCACAACAACATGACAGAGTCAATAAGAAATAATGCAATGAGAAAGGTACATGAAATGTATAATTGGAATGGTATCGCTGACCAAACATATGCAGTGTATAAAGAAGTTGTTGAAGAAGCAAAGAATATTTCTTGGGAGAACACAGAATTAAAAGAAGGTTTGAAAGAATTAAATGATAAGAAGGTAATTCATACTGTTGTAGAGAATAAGACTACTACTAAGAAATCTTCTAGAAAAGATGAAAAGTTACAAAAAATTGGTTAGTTAAGAAATAACATCTCCTAATACCGCAAATAGCTTTATTGTTTATAATAATGTATAGAAAGGGGAACGAGGAGAAAATCGTTCTCTCTTTTGGTTCAAAAAGCAAAAAAATGTTTAGGGGGAGTTATTTAAGTCTAGTAGACTTAGATATTTTTAACAAAAGTTGAATTTAAGGAGGTAGTTTAATGAAGGCAATTATTATGGCAGGAGGCGCAGGTTCAAGATTAAGACCACTTACATGTGGAAGACCAAAGCCTATAGTACCTATTATGAACAAGGCTGTAATGGGGAGAATTATTGAGTTATTAAAGAAGAATGGTATTACAGATATAGGAGTTACACTTCAATTTTTACCTGAAAAGATTGAAGATATGTTTGGCGATGGAAGTGAAATGGGAGTTAATATAAAGTATTTCATAGAAGATTCACCGCTAGGAACTGCCGGAAGTGTTAAAAATGCTGAAGAATTTTTAGATGATACATTTGTTGTAATAAGTGGAGATGCTTTAACAGATATAGATTTGACTAAGGCAATTGAATTCCATAAATCTAAAAATACAATTTGCACATTGGTTTTAAAAGAAGTTGCAGTACCTCTTGAATATGGTGTAGTAATGACTGATGAAACCGGAAAAATTACCAGATTTTTAGAAAAGCCAAGTTGGGGAGAAGTATTTAGCAATCTTGCTAATACAGGTATGTACATATTAGAACCAAAGGCTTTGTCTTATTTTGAAAAGAATAAGAAGTTTGACTTTAGCCAAGACTTATTCCCATTACTTATGAACGAGGGAAATGATTTATATGGCTACACAACAAGCGATTATTGGTGCGACGTTGGAGATATAGGTTCATATATCCAATCACACATAGATATATTAGAAGGAAAAGTAAAAATCGACCTTGGTACTGAGTTTGAAAACAGAAACGGAATTTATGTTGGTAAAAATGTTGAAATCGACCCAACAGCTAAAATTACTGCACCGGTAGTTATCGGAAACAATTGTAAAATCGGAAGGAACGTGGAACTTCACGAATTTACAGTGCTTGGTGAAAATGTTGTTATTGATGATAACGCAACAATAAAGAGAAGCATTATTTGGCAAAATACACATGTTGGACCTAATTCAAGAATTAGTGCGGGAATTTTGTGTTACGGAAATAATGTTAAATCAAATGTTACAGTTTTAGAAGAAGCTGTTATTGGTGATGAATGTCAAATAAAAGACAGAGCAATTGTTAAATCCGGAATTAAGATTTGGCCGAATAAAATTATTCAAACAGCTACTGAAGTTAGTGAAAGCATTATTTGGGGAACTAAAGTAAGTAGAACTTTGTTTGGCAAATCAGGAATTACAGGAGAAATGAATATTGAAATTACTCCTGAATATGCTGCAAAACTTGCAGTTGCATATTCATCTGTATTAAAGCCTGGAATGAAACTTGCAGTATCAGCAGATAGTTCGGCTGCCGCTTCATTACTTAAAACTTCAATGTTGGCAGGTGCAACTTCTACCGGAGTTGAAGTGTTTGACTTAGGTCATACAATGCTTCCGATAGTTAGAAATGTTATTAATTTCTTTGGTATGGATGGTGGAATTCATATTTCACTAGAACCTCAAAATGATAATAGAATAAGAATAAACTTCTTAGATTCTAAGGGAGTTAATATTCCAAGAGGACTTGAAAGAAAGATTGAAAACATGTTTGTAACCGGAGAGTTTAGACGTGTAAATGTTGAAAAAATTAAAGAAACAAATATGCTTGAAAACTATAATTATTTCTATATGCAAAACTTGTTAAACACATTAGACTTAGATGCTATTCGTAAGAATAATGTAAAAGTTGTAATAGGAAAATGTGACAACTTTGTATATGAAATGATGGAAAAAGTGTTAAGAGATTTAAATTGCACAATTATCAACGAAAGAAGAGACAATGGAGAAGACGATTTAAGTATCTTAAGCCAGAAGGTTGTAAACAATCAAGCTGATTTTGGAATTAGAGTAAGTAATGATGCTGAATCTATGATTTTAGTAGATAATGAAGGAAATGTTATAAAGGATGATTTATATACAGCATTGCTTTCAATAATATCTGTTAAATTAAAAGAAGTAAATAAGATTGTTGTTCCATTTACTACAACAGAAGTTATGGAACAAATCGCAACAAAGATAAATGCGGGAATTGTTAGAACTAAAACAAGTCAACAAGAACACATGAGTACATTAATTGCTAACTCTACTGCTGAAGCTAAGAAGAACTTTATATTAAATTATGATGTTTTTGCAGCAACAGCAAAGATTATAAATTACATCTCAATAGAAAAAACATCTGTGGCTGACCTTATAAAATCTATCCCTGAATTCCATTTAATTAAGAAGAATATTGATTGTCCTTGGGATGCAAAGGGAAAAGTCATGAGAGCGTTGACTCAAGAAAAGACAGATAATAAGTTAGAATTATTCGAAGGTGTAAAGATTCATCACGACAAAGGATGGGTACTTGTATTACCAGACGCAGACGAACCTGTATGCACAGTATATACTGAAGGCGTTTCTGCTGAAGTTGCTGAAAGCTTATCTGAAATGTATATAGACAAAATTAAAAACATTATTGTTCAGTAATAATAAATTGAAGAGTGGATGTCCAAAAGCTTATTTGGGCATCCATTTTTTGTGCTTTTTAAAACTTTATAGGTCGAAAGACCTATTTTATTATTTAAATATTGCAAATGTGGAGAGAAAAGGATAATATAATCTTGCAAGTGGTTGAAAGTGGAGTGAAGTGGTACGATACTCCATGAAAGAGGTGAGAAGTTTGTTCATAGGCGAATATAGACATAGTTTAGATGTTAAAGGCAGAATTATTGTTCCGGCTAAGTTTAGAGATGGCTTGGGCGATAAATTTGTATTGACTAAAGGCTTAGACGGTTGCTTATTCGCATATTCGAAAGAAGAATGGGCAAATTTCGAAGAAAAAATCAAATCTTTGCCGCTTACAAATAAGGACGCGAGAGCATTCGTAAGGTTCTTCTTTGCAGGAGCAGTTGAATGCGAAATCGATAAGCAAGGACGTACATTGATACCACCAATGCTAAGAGAACATGCAGGATTAAATAAAGACCTTGTTATAATTGGTGTTTCTAATAGAGTTGAAATTTGGAGCCAAGACAAGTGGGACAGCTATAGCGAAGCCGAGGATTTGGAAGCTGATGAGTTGGCTGAAAAAATGGCAATGCTAGGCATCTAAAAGAAAAGGTTATTTTAAGGAGTGTAAAAATGGAATTTGTACATAAACCGGTACTTCTAAATGAATGCATTTGTAATCTTAATATTAAACCAAATGGTATTTATTTGGACGGGACTTTAGGTGGTGCAGGTCATTCCTTAGAGATTGCAAAGCTGTTAAATAATGAAGGAACTTTAATTGGAATAGATAGAGATATAACTGCCATAAATGTTTCACGCAGTAGACTTTCTGATGTGAAACCTACTGTAAATTTAGTTAACGACAATTATAAGAATATAAAAGATGTATTAAGTAATTTGAATATTACAGGAGTAGATGGGATATTGCTCGACTTGGGAGTTTCATCTTATCAACTTGATACTCCCGAGCGAGGCTTTAGTTATCGTTTTGATGCTCCGCTAGATATGAGAATGAATACAAATGATGAACTTACCGCTGAATATGTGGTAAATCAATATACTAAAGAAGATTTAATAAGAATCTTTCGTGATTATGGCGAAGAGAAGTGGGCAGTGCGCATTGCAGACTTTATCGTAGATAAACGTAGGAATACTCCTATAAAAACAACATTTGAACTTGTTGATATTATAAAAGCAGCGATTCCGGCTAGTGCTAGAATTGATGGCGGTCATCCTGCGAAACGAGTATTTCAAGCCATAAGAATCGAAGTGAATGGAGAAATCGAGAGCCTCAGAAAGGCGATTTTCGATGCAATAGATGTGTTAAATCCAAAAGGCAGAATATGTATTATAAGCTTTCATTCATTAGAAGATAGAATTGTTAAAGATGTTTTTAATGAGTCGGCTAAAGGATGTACTTGTCCGCCTGACTTTCCAAAATGTGTTTGCAATAAGAAAAAAACTGTAAAGATTTTAAGTAAAAAACCGATAATTTCTACGGAAGATGAGTTAAATGATAATTTGAGAGCTCATAGTGCAAAGTTAAGAGTTGCCGAAAAAATTTAAGACTGTTAAAGGGCATCCCCCTTTTAACATATATACATAAGAAAAAAATAATTAATTTACAAAAGAAAAGTGAAACAAAATACAAAAGCTAAAAAATAAAAAACTACAAAAGAAAAAAATCCTATAAAATTTACAAAAGAAGTTTTAAATTACTAAGGAGAAGACGGGGGCAACATTTGTAGCCCCTGTTTTAGTATTAATGTTATGGAGGTGAGAGCTATGGCACCACTTAGGCAAGAAGATTATATATATGAAGAATTTTTAAATGAGCCGGTAGCTCAACCCAAAAAACAAAAAGAACCAAAAAAGCAAGTTGTACCAAAGGGAAAAAATAAGGTTAAGAAAAAAGTTCTTTTAGGAGTATTATCATTTTCAATAGCTCTTACGATAGTATATCGTTATGCAATGCTTAATAATATGAGTATGGAAAACATTAAATTAAAAAAGGAACTTGCTGAACTTAATAATGTTAATGCCCAACTTCAATTAAAGGCTGAACAAAGTGTTAATTTAAGTTATGTTGAACAATATGCACAAGAAAATTTAGGACTTCAAAAGCCCCAAAATTATCAAATTGAGTATATTAATGTAAACAAGCAAGATTTAATTGATAATAAAGTTACTAATGAGAATAAAAATTGGTTTGAAGAAATATTATTTAATATCATTGAATTTTTTAAGTGAGTATTTTATTTGGCAGTAGCAAAGCTTTTACTACGTAGAATATGTAATCAGGCTTTATACCATTCAAATTTTAATACTCTTTTTTTCTACCTATACTAGAATAAAAGTGGAGGGTTTTGATAAAATTGAAAAAGGATGCTATGAAACTTGGAATTAGAAAGAGGATGCTTGGGCTATTTATTGGAGTTATAGTTTTATTTGTTTTATTAATTGGTCGTCTTGCTTGGTTGCAACTTGTAAAAGGTGCATGGCTTCAAGAACTTGCATATGATCAACAAACAAGAGACAGGACAATAAATTCAGCGCGTGGTACGATATATTCATCTGATGGAAAGGTACTTGCAATTAGTGCGTCTATGGAGACGATTAGTGTAACTCCTACACAGGTAAAAAATCCTGAGGCGTTGGCTAAAGAATTAACTGATTTATTAGGTCTTGAATATGACAATGTTTATGAGAAAATCACATCAAAAACAGCTCTAGTGACAATTGCAAAGAATGTTTCAAAAGAAACTACCGATTTGCTTAGGAACTGGGTATCTGAAACGAAAACAGAGGGTGTAAAAATAGATGAATCTACTAAAAGATATTATCCTAATAATAGCTTAGCTGCACACGTTTTGGGATTTGTTGGTACAGATAATCAAGGACTTTATGGAATAGAAAAGACATACGAGGATATATTAACAGGTATTCCTGGAAGAATTATTTCGGAAACGGATGGAAAAGGAAACGATATTCCTCTTAGTTCGGAGCAATATTATGCTCCTCAAAACGGAAGAAATTTGGTACTGAGTATAGACTCATCAATTCAATATTTTGCTGAAAAGTATTTAGAAACTGCAGTGATAGACAATGCTTGTGAAAAGGGCGGAGTTGCAATAGTAATGAAGCCATCAACAGGTGATGTACTTGCAATGGCGGTTAAGCCTGATTTTAATCCTAATGAGGCGTTTGGACCATATACTGATGAACAGGCTATTTCATGGAATGTTACTCCGACTGAAGAAAAAAGAAAAATTAGAGAAAATATATGGAGAAATAAGGCTATTTCTGATACCTATGAGCCCGGTTCTACATTTAAGGTTATAACAACAAGTGCTGCACTTGATTCTGGTATTGCTACTTGCGAGGACCATTTTAATTGTAGCGGTTCGATTACAATTGGTGGAGCAAAGATGAAATGTTGGAGATATTATCGTCCGCATGGTACACAAACTTTTACAGAAGCTTTGGGTAATTCCTGTAACCCTGTTTTTATACAACTTGGACTCAAAATGGGCAAAGAAATTTTCTATAAATATGTAGATGCTTTCGGCTTTACTGAAAAGACCGGTATAGATTTGCCAGGAGAGGCTAGCGGTGTTTTCCATTCAATCCAAAAGGTTGGAGATACTGAACTTGCGACTGCTGCTTTTGGTCAGCGATTTAATATCACTCCTATCGAATTAATAACAGCAATTTCGGCAGTAGCTAACGAAGGAAAACTTATGGAGCCAAGGTTGGTTAAAGAAATTAGAGATGATGACGGAAATATTTTATCTACAAACGAACCTAAGGTGGTTCGTCAGGTAATATCTAAACAAACTGCTGAAACTGTTTGCGGTATGATGGAGAAGGTAGTATCTAAGGGAACCGGAGGAAATGCATATATTGAAGGATATGATGTTGGCGGAAAGACAGGTACAGCAGAACAAGGAACAGGTCCTGCTACTTGGTATGTAGCTTCGTTTGTGGGAATAGCACCTGCAAATAATCCGGAAATTGCAGTACTAGTGGCTTTGTTTGATCCGAAGGGGGCTAGTCATGGTGGAGGAGCTATTGCTGCTCCGGTAGTAAAGGAAATTATTGAAGATACAATGGGATATTTAAAGATTCAACCAAATTCTAATGGCGAAAATTCAGGAGTAATAGTCCCTGAAGTAAGAGGGCTTACTGTAAATGAGGCAAAGGCTAGATTAGAAGAGGCAGGATTAAAATGTAATATAAATGGAAAAGTAGATGACACATCTACTATAAAAGATCAAATTCCAAAGCCCAATATAGAGGTAATTGCAAATTCTTCTATAATTTTATATACTGAAGAGGACGCAGAAAAAGCAATGGTTACTGTGCCTGATGTTTTTGGAAAGAGCGTGTCTGAGGCAACAAATCTTCTTAAAAATGTTTCATTGAACATTTTGGCGGAAGGGTTGGGAACTGCAAGTGAACAAGTACCGAAAGCGGGTACAAAGGTGGAGCGTGGGAGCATAGTAACAGTAAAGTTTAAGATAACTGAGGTAGATTAAGGAGAGTGTTTAATTTGAAAATTAGGGAGATATTAAAAGGAGTAGAAATAGTTGAACTTAATGTTAGTTTAGATGAGGAAATATGTGATATAACCGGTGATTCAAGAAATATAGTGGAAGGTTCGGCATTTTTATGCTTAGAGGGTACAAAATTCGATGGGCATCAATATGCAAAAGATGCATTAGAAAAAGGAGCTAAGGTTTTAATTACTCAAAAGAAAATAGATATTGAAAATGAGGCTAAGTTTGTTAGAATAGAACCCGGTAGAAAATCAATTGCAAAAATTTCTTGTAATTTCTTTGATAACCCATCTTATAAGTTTAAGCTTATCGGAATTACCGGAACTAAGGGAAAAACTACTACAACATATATGATAAAGTCCATTTTGGAAAGTAAAGGACTTAAAGTGGGATTAATAGGAACAATAGAGTCAAGAATTGGTGATAAAAAGCTTAAAACATCTAGTAATACAACACCTGATGCAATTGAGTTACAAAGATTGTTTGCCATAATGGCTGATGAAAATGTAGATGCTGTTGTTATGGAAGTTTCTTCTCATGCACTTGATTTAGATAGAGTGTATGGAAGTAATTTCGCTTATGCTGCATTTACAAATTTAAGTCAAGACCATTTAGACTATCACAAAAATTTTGAAAATTATTATCAAGCTAAGAAAATTTTGTTTGGTATGTGTAAGAAAAGCTTTATAAATGTTGACGATGAATATGGGAAAAGATTATTTGGCGAAATTTCAGGAGATAAAAAATCTTTTGCTGTAGATAACCATGCGGATATTGAAATAGAAAATATTGAAATTACATCGGGATATGTAAGCTTTACAGAAAAATCTGAAAACGAGGAAATAAAATATAAAGTAAAAATTCCGGGAAAATTTTCTGTGTATAATGCGCTCACTGCTATATCTATTGCAAAAGAGTTTGGATGCAGTCCAAAAGAAATTCAAGCCGGATTTGACGGACTAAAGGTACCTGGAAGAAGTGAAATAGTAGATATAGGAACAGATTATACTGTTATGGTAGATTATGCTCATTCTCCGGATAGCTTAAAAAATATTCTGCTTGCTACTCGTGAATATGTAAAAGGAAGAATTATATGTGTATTTGGTTGTGGTGGAGACAGAGATAAAACAAAGCGTCCTATTATGGGAGAAATCTCGGGAAAATTGGCTGATATTACTATTGTTACATCTGATAATCCAAGAAGCGAAGACCCTGAGACTATTGTAGATGAAGTAGAGGAAGGGGTAAAAAAAGTTACTAATAATTACTTTAGGGAATCAGACAGAGCAAAGGCTATATATAAAGCACTTTCTATTGCTAAAAAGGATGATGTAATTATTATTGCAGGCAAAGGGCATGAACCATATCAAATTTTAAATACAGGAACAATACATTTTGATGATAGGGAACAAGTTGTAGAACAATATAAAAAATTAACAAAAGTGTAAATGAAAAGGGAGTTGAGTAGTTGTGAAATTACAAGTAGGATTATTGGTAGTATCTTTTTTAGCTTCGTTAATTGCCGGGCTTTTAGTAATGCCGATATTAAAGAAATTAGGAGTTAGCCAACATATTAGAGATGATGGTCCCGAATCACATTTAAAAAAAGAAGGTACTCCAAGTATGGGAGGAATAATCTTTTTGGCGGCTATGTGCTTTGTCGGATTTATGGCTATGATAAAATATCCTACAAGTAGGCAAACATTATTAATCTTAGTAGGTTCTACTTTGATTTTTGGATTTATCGGATTTATCGATGATTATTTGAAAATAAAAAATAAACGTTCACTTGGGCTATATGCTTGGCAAAAGATATTGCTTCTTTTAATAGCATCAGGTGCGGTCACATATTGTATATTAGAAGTTCTTAACCTTGGTACAGCTACATATATTCCTTTTATAAGACAATTTTATGATTTGAATTATTATTTCTTTGTACCATTTGCTATTTTGGTATTATTATCTACTACTAATGTTGTTAATATAACTGATGGGCTAGATGGTCTCGCAGTCGGAATAATTGTTGCTATTATGACTTTCTTTACAATACTGGCTATTTCTTTAGGAAATAATCCGGTTATGATTTTCTCTGCGATTATGACAGGTGCTTGTTTAGGATTTTTAGTTTATAATATGAACCCTGCTAAAGTGTTTATGGGAGATACAGGTTCGTTAGCACTTGGTGGTGCGATAGGTACAGTTTCTTTAGTTTTACAAATGCCAATACTTCTTATATTTGTTGCGGGTATATGCGTTATAGAGGCATTATCTGATATTATTCAAGTTGTATATTTTAAGTTGTCAGGTGGAAAAAGAGTTTTTAAAATGGCTCCACTTCATCATCACTTAGAACTTAGCGGGTGGAGTGAGAAAAAAATTGTTTGGCATTTTTGGATATGCACAATTGTTTTTTGTGTTATTACATTTATTTTGTTATAAAAATAATAGGGGAGTGTTACAATGAAGTCTAAGCTAAAACCTTTTGATTATACATTATTTACTGTGGTTATAATTCTATATGGATTAGGTTTACTCATGGTGCTTAGTGCAAGTTCACATCTTGGCGTATTAAAATATGGCAGTCCCTATTACTTTTTTATAAGACAGTTTTTGTTTGGCGTTATTGGAATTTGTGTAATGCTATTTTTATCAAGAATAAATTATAAAGTTTATAAGAATTTTTCAGGATTAATATTTCTAGGTGCTATAGGGTTACTATGTCTAGTATTGGTACCTGGAATAGGTTCTGGAGAAATTCGTGGTGCAAAAAGATGGATATATGTTGGTTTTAACCTTCAACCATCGGAAGTAGCTAAACTTGCAATTATTATATTTTTAAGTGCAAGAATTTCTATGAATCCAGAAGGAATAAAGAAGTTTTGGACCGGTTTAGTTCCATATTTCCTTATAATAGGCGTGGTTGCAGGACTTTTATACTTAGAGCCACATTATAGTGCCATCGGAATTATAGGTTTGATTTCTGTAATAATTTTGTTTGCCGGTGGTGCAAAATTTTCTCATTTCGTTAGTATAGGTTTAGCGCTTGCACCTGTTGGTATTGCCGGAATAATCATAGCAAAATACAGATTAGACCGTATTGTAAGTTTTTTAGACCCTTGGTCAGACCTCCAAGATGGTGGATGGCAGGTAATACAATCATTATATGCACTAGGTAGTGGAGGATTGTTTGGACTAGGTCTTGGGCAAAGCAGACAAAAGTATACATATCTTCCCGATGCACATAACGACTTCGTTTTAGCAATATGGGGAGAGGAACTTGGATTTATAGGAATGGTATTTGTTATAATACTATTTGGAATACTTATTTGGAGAGGTGTTGTTATTGCAACTAAAGCTCCGGATATGTTCTCAGGACTTGTTGCAATAGGTATAACTATGCTTATTGCTATACAGATAATTTTAAATGTATTAATTATAACAAGTTGGTTCCCGGTAACAGGTATGCCGGTACCGTTTATGAGTTATGGTGGAACATCACTTCTGATTTTTATGTCCTGTATAGGAATATTATTAAATATTTCACGGTATGGAAAGAATGAGTAGTAGGAAAGGGATGAAATATATATGTCAAAACTTGTAGTAATAGATGGAAACAGTATAATGAACAGAGCTTTTTACGGACTTTCCGGAAGAAATATGCTAATGACTAAAGACGGAATTCACACAAATGCTGTTTTCGGATTTCTAACAATTCTATTTAAAATTTTATCCGAGGATAAACCAGATTATTTGGTAGTTGCTTTTGACCTTAGAGCACCTACTTTTCGTCATAAAATGTATGATGGATATAAGGCACAAAGAAAAGGGATGCCGGATGAACTTGCTGAACAGATGCCTATAATAAAAGAAGTTTTAGATGCAATGAACATTTCAAGAATTGAAATGGAAGGATTTGAGGCAGATGATATTTTAGGCACACTTTCTAAAAAGGCTAAAGCTAAAAATATAGAGACAATTTTGTTTACAGGGGATAGAGATTCGTTCCAATTGATAGAAGATGGAATTACTGTAAAAATGCCTGTAACAAAGGGTGGGAAGACTGAGACTGAAATTTATAATTCGGAAAAAATATATGAAAAGTATGGAGTGAGTCCAATTGAACTTATTGAAGTAAAAGGGCTTATGGGAGATGCTTCGGATAATATTCCCGGTGTACCCGGAATAGGGGAAAAAACTGCACTTTCGTATATTCAAGAATTTAAAACTATAGACAACCTTTATGAAAACTTAGATAGCGATGTTGTAAAACCAAAGGCGAGAATTTCATTAAAAGAAAATAAAGATTTAGCATATTTAAGCAGAACTCTTGCTGTTATTAATACCGACATTCCTGTTGATTTTTCAGAGGATTATAAAATTAATGAATATAATAATGACAAGCTGTATGAAATTTTTAATAAACTTGAATTTACTTCATTTATAAAAAAATTGAATCTCGTTTCTACTAAGGGAGCGAGTGTAGAGAATTTTGAACCTGTAAAAGGTGAAAAACTACTAGACGTTTCAAAATTGGAGCATATTAGTGAGTTTGCTTTCTTTGCTTTAGAGGGAAATAAAACACAGATTGGAATTTTTTCAGATAATAAAGTGTATTGCATAGATGTGAATGATGATGCTACATTAAAAAGTATTTTTGAGAGTGAAGCTAAAAAATATAGTATTAATACAAAGCCATTATATGTTAACTTACTAAGTAAGGGTATTAAGATAAATAATCTTGCTATGGATTTAGCGATAGCACAATATGTTATTAATCCGAATTTTGTTGTTGATGATATTGAAAAACTTACATTAGAAAAAATAGGTTTTGATTTATCATCTATAAAGGATAAGGAAAGCGACCAAATAAGCTTCTTTGAAACACAAAAGGCAGTAGATAACAATGAATATGTATGTTCATGTGCTAGGGCAGTTTGGCAATTAAAAGACTGGTATTTAGATGAAATAAAGAAAAACAATCAAGAAAAATTGTTTTATGAGATAGAAATGCCGTTAATTGAAGTGCTTGCCGGTATGCAAATTGCTGGAATGAAAGTTGAAAAAAACTTGCTGATTGATTATGGTAGGGAACTTCAAGAAAAAATAAATACACTTGAAAAAGAGATTTTTGAACTTGCAGGAGAGGAATTCAATTTAAAATCTCCTAAGCAATTAGGTGATTTACTGTTTGATAAGCTTGGTCTTCCTGCTGGTAAAAAAACTCATAGAGGGTACGCGACTGATGCTGAAACCCTAGAAGGACTTCGTGATAAGCATCCCATTATAGACAAGATACTTGAACATAAGCAATATATAAAGCTTAAATCTACCTATATAGATGGCTTGGAGGGAGTAATTAATCCGAATACTGGAAGGATACACTCTAATTTTAATCAGACTATTACGGCAACAGGGCGACTTAGCAGTACTGAACCTAATCTTCAAAATATTCCTGTTAGAATGGAAGCAGGTAAAAAAATAAGAAAAATGTTTGTGCCTGATGATGGATATGTTTATATTGATGCCGACTATTCACAGATTGAACTTAGAATTTTAGCTGATATGGCAAATGATGAGGTTATGATAAATGCATTTAATAATGATGAGGATATTCATACGACAACTGCATCTCAAATTTTCCATATGAAGAAAGAAGAAGTTACACCAGAGCTAAGAGCAAAAGCAAAGGCTGTAAATTTCGGAATTGTATATGGTCAAGGCGAATTTTCTTTGGGACAAGATTTAGGAATATCGAGAAAAGAAGCTAAAAAGTACATTGATATGTATTTCGAACATTTTTCGGGTATAAAAGATTATATGAGAAACAACATAAATTTTGCGAAGGAAAAAGGATATGTTGAAACAATCTTTAATAGAAGAAGATATGTACCAGAGATAAAATCAAGCAATTTTAATATTAGGTCTTTTGGTGAAAGAATTGCTATGAATATGCCGATTCAAGGAAGTGCAGCAGATATAATAAAAATTGCTATGGTAGAAGTATATAGAAGATTACAAGGTAAGAAATCTAAGCTTATTTTACAGGTACATGATGAGCTTTTGGTTGAGGCGGAAAAAAGCGAAGTAGAAGAGGTAAGTAAGATTGTTAAAGAGTCAATGGAAAACGCGGTTAAACTTAAGGTATTACTTAAAGTCGAGTTAAATACTGGTGATAGTTGGTTAGATGCAAAATAATGAAAGGAAGAAAACATCTTGGCGAAGAAGAAAAGTAATTTTTGGACAGGAATAAAGAATTTAGCTTTAATAATTATATGTTTTGGTGTATTAAGTGTTTTTTATAAAGGCTTTCTCAATGTTGAAGATGTTTATAAGCTACGCTATCCAACGGAGTATGAAGATATTGTATTAAAGTACAGTGATATGTATGATGTTGATCAATATCTTGTATATTCTATTATTCGTTCAGAGAGCAATTATACAGAGAATGCTGTTTCTAATAAGGGTGCTATTGGACTTATGCAAATTATGCCGGATACCGGTTCTTGGGTTGCCGAGAAGCTAAAAATTGAAAATTTTACTTCTGAGGACTTGTTTGACACTGAAAAAAATATTATGATTGGTGTGTGGTATTTTAAGTATTTACTAGATAGATTTGATGGAGAAATTAGCCTTGCTGTGGCTGCTTATAATGCCGGACCGACTAATGTAAATAAGTGGCTTTCTCAAAAGGAATATAGTGAGAATGGATATATACTTAATGTTATCCCTTTTGAAGAGACGAGAAAGTATGAAGAAAAAGTTATGAATACTTATGCTATGTATAAAAGGATATATCAAGGTATTTAGTAGGGGTGATAATTATGGATAGACGTGATAAAAATAGTTATTATTTAGACATTGCAGAAACTGTTATAGAAAGAGGAACATGCGTAAGAAGAAACTTCGGAGCAATTATTGTTAAGAATGATGAAATAATATCGACCGGATATGTTGGTGCTCCCAGGGGAAGAAAAAATTGTTGTGATATAGGGAAATGCATAAGAGAAGAACTAAATATTCCAAGAGGCACTAGATATGAACTTTGCCGTTCTGTTCACGCAGAAGCTAATGCGATTATTTCTGCTTCGCGTAAAGATATGATGGGTGCAACATTGTACTTGGCTTGTAGAGACTATAAAACCGGAGAACTGGTGGCTGGCACAAGCTGTTGTTCTATGTGCAAGAGAATGGTTATAAATGCAGGAATTGAGAAGGTAGTTATTAGAGATGACAAAGATAATTATAGAACGATTGATGTTTCTTCTTGGATTTTAGATGATGAGTCTTTAGAAGGAAAAGAAGGTTACTAAAGAAGTAATGGAAGGGAATGATTACTTAATGCAAAGTGAAGTTATTTCTGATGCAAGAAAAGTATTGGGCGATTTGCTTGATGAGAAAAGTTTTGTAGAAATTTTAGAAAACTATGATTTGGGTGTTATATGTGGATATGGCACTATAAATTTACGTCCTGTTTGCGTTTTTGCTCAGGAGCATACGGTAGATAATGGTGCTGTTAACGAGAAAAATTGTGAAAAGATTTGTAAAATCATTGATATGGCTATGAAGAATGGCATTACTATAATTGGTATTTATGATTCTATGGGTGTAAAGATTGATGAGAGTTCAAGGGTCTTTCTAGGAATTAGAAAAATGCTTGATAAGATGGCATTAGCTTCGGGGGTTGTTCCTCAGATTTCTGTTGTTTTAGGCAGTGCTGTTGGAGTTGCGTCTTTTGCAGTTAATTTCAGTGATTTTGTGTTTATGATTGATAAAAAGAGTCAGATGTTTGTAAATGGTCCGCAAAGTATAATGGCGGAAGAGGGAAATGAAGTGACGGCAGAGGAACTTGGAGGAGCTATGGTTCATTCTGAAAAGTCAGGAATGTGTGATGTAATAGTTGCTTCAATAGAAGAGTGTACTAAAAAGGTGAAAGAACTTTTGGATTATTTACCTGACAATAATTTGGCGGATGTTTATGTTACAGATAGTGATGACTTAAATAGAGAATGTGACGAATTAGATAATGGAATTGAAAACAACAGAGAAGTTGTTTTTGCTATAAGTGATGAAAATAAATTTTATGAAATAAAGGCTGAGTTTGAAAAAAGTGTAATAACAGGATTTTCAAGAATTGGCGGAAGAGTAAGCGGAATAGTGGCGAATGTTCAAAGGACACTAAATTCTAAGTCAATAGAGAAGATTATAAAATTTGTTAGATTTTGTGATGCTTTTAACATACCGATTGTGACATTGGTCGATGTTGAGGGGACAAAGATTAGCACTGATGAGGAAATGAACGGTATTTCAAGCAAATTAGCTAGACTTATTTATTCATATTCTGATGCGACTGTTCCAAAGATAGATATTATTATAGGAAATATGTTTGGAGGAGCTTCGACTGCAATGGGAGCTAGTCCCGATATAACTTTGGCATGGGATAGTGCTAAAATATCTGTGGCATTGCCTAAAGTTGCAGTTAATGTAATATATAGTAATGAAATTTCAGAGGCGGAAGAGCCTGTTAAGTATAGAGAGGAAAAACTAAGTGAGTACTTAGGGAATGAGGCTATACCGGAAAAAGCAGAGGAAACATCTTTTATAGATGGAGTAATTAGACCTAGTGAAACTAGAAAAAGAATTATAAATGCTCTTGAATTATATATAAGCAAGAGGGAAATTAAGATAAACAAGAAGCATAGCAGTATGCCTTTTTAGGAGGAAAGTAAGTGTATAATATAAATATTTTGAATGATGTAAATGATGATAATTTACGAGTTGCAATTATTTCTGCGGTTACAGAAATGATGACCGGAGAAAGTAATTTAAATGTTACTAGAATGAAAAGAGGAAAATTAGAATCGCCTATTTGGAATGCGATTTTAAGACAAGATAACTTAAAATAGTCTCTACTTAGCACTAATTAGTAATAAGAAAGGATGAAATGGTATGGAAAAATTTCTTAAAGTTACTGTAAATGGTACGGTGTATGATGTTAAGGTTGAAGAAGTAAAACCTGGAGAAATAAAGGTGGAGGAAAGTGTAGCTCCTGCTAAAGTTCAAGAAACGAAACCTCAAGTAGAACAACCTAAACCGGCAGAAAATAAAGTTGCACCCACTTCTGGAAATATTAAGGTTCTTGCACCGATGCCGGGCAATATATGGAAGATAAAAACATCTATTGGTGCTAAGGTTGAAAAACACGAAGTATTATTAATTTTAGAGGCAATGAAGATGGAAAATGAAATTGTTGCGCCTGAGGCAGGAACGGTTACTAACATTTTAGTAAAAGAGGGAGATGCCGTAGAACCGGGAAAAGTAATGGTTGAAATGGCATAATTAATAGAGTTTTGTGAAGCCATGTTGACCAAACGTAATTATTGTAATTCGATAGCCGTAAGGCTATCGTTTTTTGTTTAAGATAGTAATGAATTTAGATATTTTTACTATAACTAAAAATTGCTATTTAACAGGTTTTATATTTGACGCATTTTGTCTTTTGTGATAAAATATCTAAGAACTTTAAATTGGAAGGAGAGTTATATTATGGATAATGAACAAGTTGAATTTAGAAAAGCAAAACTTGAAAACTTAGCTAAAACAGTTAAGGCATATCCTGAGAGATATGAAAAAACACATGAATTAAAAGATATTATTAATTTAGAAGACGGGGTTACAGGAGTTAAAGTTGCCGGAAGAATACTCTCCATCAGAAAAATGGGTAAACTTGCTTTTGTGCACATTTCTGATTTAGAAGGAAGAACACAACTTGCACTTAAAAAAGATGTTTTGGGCGAAGAAAAGTATAAGTTTTTCTTTGAAAATATAGATATTGGAGATTTTATCGGAGCAGAAGGTGAAGTATTTACTACACAAACCGGTGAAAAGACAATAAGAGTTAGTGAATATACTTTCTTAGGTAAATGCTTACGTCCATTACCTGAAAAATGGCACGGATTAGTAGATATAGAGGCTTGTTACAGACAACGTTATTTGGATTTAATTATGAATAACGATACCAAGAAAAGATTTATTTTAAGAACAAAAATGTTAAATGCAATTAGAGCATTTTTAACTAATAAGGGATTTTTGGAAGTTGAAACTCCTATACTTTTAAATAAAGCGTCAGGTGCTTTGGCTAGACCGTTTGTTACACATCACAATGCATTAGATATTGATATGTATTTAAGAATTGCTCCTGAAACATATTTAAAGAGACTTGTTGTTGGTGGATTTAATAATGTTTTTGAAATTGCAAGATGTTTTAGAAATGAAGGAATTGATAAAACTCACCTTCAAGATTTTACTATGATAGAAGGATATTCAGCTTATTGGAATTATAGAGACAATATGAAACTAATGAAGGAAATGTTTACATATATTCTTCAAGAAGTTTTCGGAACACTTACAATTTCAATTAACGGGACTGAAATTGATTTTTCTAAGGAATGGGAAGAAGTATCATTTAAGGATGCTATCTTACGTGACTGTGGAATTGATATTGACAACTTTAAAACTGCTGATGATTTGAGAAAAGAAATTAAGGCTAAGGGAATTGTACTGGAAGTAGATAATTTAGAAGAATTAGGTTTAGGAAACCTTATTGACCAACTATATAAGAAAGTTAGCCGTCCTAAGATTATAAATCCTACATTCTTAACAAGTCATCCGACAGAATTATCGCCTTTGGCTCGTGCAAATGATGATAATCCTGAAATTACAGATAGATTCCAACTTGTTGTTAATGGTGTTGAAATTGTTAATGCTTATTCTGAGTTGGTTGACCCTATTGAACAAAGAAAGAGACTTGAAATTCAAGCGCAAAGTAGGGCTAATGGCGATGATGAAGCTATGGTTAAGGAAGAAGATTATTTACTTGCTATGGAATATGGTATGCCACCTATTTCTGGTTGGGGAATGGGAATTGACAGACTTCTTCAATTGTTCTTGGAACAAGAAAATATTAAGGATTGCATATTGTTCCCATTAATGCGTCCATTAGATGATTAGTATAAATTATAACTGAAAGGAAGTTATGACAATGTCAGAATTGACTATGGATAAATTGGTAGCTTTAGCTAAAAACAGAGGATTTGTTTTCCCAGGGTCTGAGATTTACGGTGGACTTGCTAATTCTTGGGATTATGGCCCTTTAGGAAGCGAACTAAAGAAAAATATAAAGGATGCTTGGTGGCAAAAGTTTATTCGCGAATCTAAATATAATGTCGGAATTGATGCGGCAATTATTATGAACCCTCAAGTTTGGGTAACAACAGGACATGTTGGTGGATTTAGTGATCCTTTAATTGACTGTAAAGCTTGTAAAACAAGACATAGAGCCGATAAACTTATTGAGGAATGGGCATTTAAAAACGGAAATCCTGTTTCGGGGTTGGATGGTTGGACTAATGAACAATTAGTACAATTTATTAATGATAATAAGATTCCTTGCCCAGACTGTGGTAAGACTGATTTTACAGATATAAGAAAGTTTAACTTAATGTTTAAGACATTTATGGGAGTAACAGAAGACGCTAAGTCAGAGGTTTATTTAAGACCGGAAACTGCACAAGGTATGTTTGTTAACTTTAAGAATGTTTTAAGGAGTTCAAGAAGAAAGATGCCTATGGGAATTGGGCAAATGGGTCGTTCTTTTAGAAATGAAATTACACCTGGTAATTTTATTTTTAGAACTCGTGAATTTGAACAAATGGAACTTGAATTCTTCTGTAAGCCAGGAACTGATTTAGAATGGTATTCATATTGGAAAGATTATTGTAAAAATTGGTTGATTTCATTAGGTGCAAAAGAAGAAAACTTAAGAATGAGAGAACATTCAAAAGAGGAGCTTTCTTTCTATAGCAAGGGAACAACTGATATTGAATACTTATTCCCATTTGGTTGGGGAGAATTATGGGGCATCGCTGACAGAACAGATTATGATTTGTCTCGTCATATGGAAGCTTCTAAGGAAGATTTGACTTACTTAGATCAAGAGACCAACGAGAAATATGTTCCTTATTGTGTTGAACCAGCCGTTGGCGTTGATAGATTATTCTTGATGTTCTTATGCAATGCATATGAAGAACAAGAAATTGCTGAAGGAGATGTAAGAACAGTGCTTCATTTACATCCTGCCCTAGCACCTATTAAAGCAGCAATCTTACCATTATCTAAGAAGCTTTCTGAACCTGCTACTAAGCTTTATGAAGAATTATCTTCTAAGTTTATGTGCGAATATGATGAAGCTGGAAGTATCGGTAAGAGATATAGAAGGGAAGACGAAATAGGAACTCCGTTCTGTATTACTTATGATTTTGAGTCTGAAAATGATAAGTGCGTTACAGTAAGAGACAGAGATTCTATGGAGCAAGTTAGAATCCCAATTGATGAGTTAGAAGAATATATAAGTAGCAAAATTAAGTTTTAATATTTATAATTTGAAGGAAATGAAAATAACAAAGTTAAAGGAGAAAAAATTTTATGAGTTATAAGGTAAGTGTTATTGTACCAATAAATAATGTTGCCAAATATTTAGGTGAAGCTTTAGATTCTTTAATTAATCAAACTATTGGCACTGATAATTTACAAGTAATTATGGTAGATGATGGTTCTACAGATGAAAGTACTAAAATTATGAAGCGATATGCAAGGGAAAATTCAAATTTTGTGGATATATATTTGCCGGTTGCTAGTGGAGCTGCTGGTAAGCCTAGAAATGTCGGAATTGACTCTGCCAAAGCTGATTACGTTATGTTTTTAGATCCGGATGATTATTATGCTCCAGATGCATGTGAAAAAATGTATAATACAATAACTAAGGAAAAGGTGGATATTGTTACTGCAAATTACAAGTATATGGATGAAGATGGAACAGTATGGGATAAACCTGTGTTTGATACAAAGAGATTTACAAATTTCAAGTTCGGAATGAGGAGCTTTAATGAATCATTTTTTATATGGAATTCTTCTGTGTGCAACAAGATTTTTTCTAAGAAGGTAATTGATGAAAATAATATAAGATTTTTAGAAGGGGTTCCGGGTGAAGATGCATATGTTTCTTATGCGACATTACTTAATTCGGAGAGTGCATATTTTATAAGTGATACAATTTATTATTATAGAAGAAGGAGCAATAGTGGTACACTTTCTGTTTCTTGGAATAGGTCAATAGGCTATTTTGAAAAGATAAACTATGCATATAAAAAGATATATGAACTTTTTGAAAAGAATAACAAGCTTGATTTGTTTAGATACTTTTATTCCAAAACACTTACATCTGTTTTTTATAAATTGGTAGATACTAATCTTATGACTGATGAGGAAAAAATTAAAATATTAGAAGAAATGGCATGGTTATATAATTTAAGAGATAAACTTAAAATTGAGCCTTGCCAAAAATCATTAAATGCAGTTTTTAATTTGGTTAGGGAGCAAAAATATAAAGAAGCTGTAGATGTTTGCAAGATTATTGCGGAAATGAGAACATACATTCCTAAGGACATACGTGAGAATATGTCAAAACCTGAGAATGTTAAATACGAAGAAGTTGGAGCAAGTGATAAAAAATGATTGACTTACATGTACATACTTATTGTTCAGATGGTGAACATTCACCTGAAAAGACCGTAGAAATTGCAAAACTTTCGGGTATAACAGATGTTGCGATAACCGACCATGATACTTGCACAGGTGTAGAAAGGGCAATGATAAAAGGCAGAGAAATTGGTATAGAGGTTATACCTGGAATAGAAGTTACAGCTTATGAGAGTGAGGAAATCCATGTTTTAGGCTACTATGTTAATTATAAGTCATCTAAGCTTGATGATTATGCAGAACTATTAAAAAAAGACCTTAAAAATGAGGAGAATATAATATTTGACACATTTCATGAATTGGGATTTGAAGTTACCAGAGATGAAATTATCGAAAAATATGCTATGGGTACATCGATTGCACCGGGGCACTTTGTTGATTGGCTTATAGATAATGGGTTTGAGAGTAATAAAAAGTCTACATATACTAAATATTTTAGAAATGGGAAGCTTGCTCATAGAAAAGCAGATAGAATGAAAGTTAGCGAGGCAGTTAAGTTTATTAAGAGTATTGGTGGAGTACCTGTTTTGGCTCATCCAATAAGAATAAGTTGGAATTTAAAACAGCTTGTATCAAATATAATAGAATTGAAAGAATATGGTTTGATGGGGTTAGAAGCAATTTATAGTATGTCTGATGAGGATAGTATTAGAGAACATATGAAAATTGCTAGGAATACTGGACTTTTAATTACTCTTGGAAGTGATTATCATGGGCATAAGGTTAAGGACTATATCGATATTGGTTATGGTGAGAGAAATAGTCTAGTTAAGTATCAAGATGTGAAGTTAACTAATAGAATTTTACATGAATTGCGTCAAAATGAATTAAGTATGATTATATAAATAACTTTTGTAGTCGGAGGTAGTAGTAATGTTTAATGCAGTTGATGCTAAAAATAAGACAGTAAAATGGATAAGAGACTTCTTTGAGAAGAACGGAAAAGATTGTAATGCAATTGTTGGAATTTCCGGTGGAAAAGACAGCTCGATAGTTGCGGCGTTATGCGTTGAAGCTTTAGGAAAAGATAGAGTTATTGGTGTTTTAATGCCCTGTGGGGAGCAAAGCGATATAGACTGTGCAAAACTTTTGATAAATCATTTAGGTATTAAAAGCTATACTATAAATATTAAAGATGCGGTAAATGGTATTTTAGGCAATATGCCGGATGGATTTGAAACTAGTATACAAACTAAGACAAATATACAACCTCGAGTAAGAATGACTACATTGTATGCTGTGGGCCAAAGTAATAACGGAAGGGTTGCTAATACTTGCAATATGTCTGAAGACTGGGTTGGATACTCCACTAGATACGGCGATGCTGCCGGTGATTTTAGCCCTATTTCTGACTTTACTGTTACTGAGCTAAAACAAATAGGACGAGTGTTAAACTTACCAAATGAGCTTGTAAATAAGACTCCGATTGATGGACTATGCGGAAAAACAGATGAAGAAAATTTAGGATTTACATATGAAGTACTAGATAGATACATCCGTACAGGAGTATGCAAAGACCCTAATATAAAAAATAAAATAGATGAAATGCATGAAAGAAATAAATTTAAATTAGAGCTTATGCCAAGTTTTAAATATGACTATGATAAAGATTTATTTTAATTGAGAATTAGAGATTGTCGACAGTGTGCGACAATCTTTTTTTGAAAAAAATAAAACTGCTATTATAGCAGTTTTATCATTTCTTCTTTATATTTTTCAAGTTTTTCTCTTGTTTCATCTTCATTTTTTCCAGGTATACCAAAGTATAGCTTAATAATAGGTTCTGTGCCTGAAGGTCTTATAACTAAGTTTGAGTTATCAGCCATTTCGAAGAATAATACGTCAGATGTAGGCAAGTTTGTTGGTTCGGTTCTTCCTGTTGAAAGTTCTGTGATTAATCCACTTTGATAGTCTCTTACTTTTAGGACTTTTGTATTATTTATTTCTCTTGGCAAGTTTTCACGGATTTTTAACATGGCTTTTTGCATTTCTTCTTTAGCAGCGACTCCTTCTTTCTTTATTGAGATTACTGCGTCTTTGAAACAACCATAATTTTTGTAAAGTGCAATTAGAGCATCATATAGGCTCATATTGTTTGCTTTATAATATGCAGCCATTTCTGCAATAAGCATTGAAGCGAATATTGCGTCTTTATCACGAGCATATGTTCCACTAAGGTATCCGTAACTTTCCTCAAAACCAAAGATATAAGTATATTCTCCGGTTTGTTCAAACTCTTTTATCTTTTCACCAATGTATTTGAACCCTGTCAATACATTTATTAATTTTACATTATTTTTCTTACATATTTCATTAACAAGTTCAGTAGATACAATACTCTTTACAACGCAAGCATTACTTGGCAATGTGTTATTCTTTTTCATATTTTCAATTATATATGCAACCATTAATGCACCAACTTGGTTTCCGGATAATGTTATAAATTCACCATTAGGAGTTTTTACTACGATTCCCATTCTATCTGCGTCCGGGTCTGTTCCTATAACTAAGTCACAATTTTCTTTTTTTGCGATTTCTATTCCTAGATTAAAGCAAGACTTTACTTCCGGATTTGGTTTTTCTACTGTTGGGAAGTTACCGTCTAGTATCATTTGCTCTGGCACTGTTAAGATGTTTTCCGGTTTTGCACCTGCCATTTTTAATATTTCAGGTACAAGTCTATATCCGCTTCCGTGAAGAGGAGTATATACGATTTTAAAATTATCGCTTATATTTCTAATAGCATCTTTATTGATTTGTGTTTTTAAGATTTCACTTAAGAAAATCTTATCGAATTCTTCACCAATCATTTCGATTTTCCCATCTGATACTGCGGAAGAGAAATCAGTCGATTTTATATCATTAAAAATATCTAGTTTTTTCATTGTGTCATATATCTTTTTTGCGTGTTCTGGCGGAACTTGTGCCCCGTCTTCCCAATAAACCTTATATCCGTTATATTCTTTAGGATTGTGAGATGCGGTAATCATTACACCTGCGATACATTTAAAATGTCTTGTGGCAAACGATAAAGCCGGTACAGGGTGAAGTTCGTTAAACATGTATACTTTAATTCCATTAGCTGCTAGTACGCTAGCAGTTTTTTCGGCAAAAAGTCTAGAATTATTTCTGCTATCATATGAAACAGCCACTCCGCGAGACTGACAATTTTCTTCAATAATTGTATTTGCGAGGCCTTGAGTGGCATGTGCAACTGTATGAACGTTCATTCCGTTTGTTCCTGCTCTCATGATGCCTCTAAGACCTGCTGTTCCAAAGTTTAAGGGTTCATAAAAGAACTCCTTTAATTTTTCTTCATCATTTAATGCTGATGAAATCTCTTTACGTATGTTTTCATCTAAGTTAGGATAGTTTAACCATTCTTGTGCTTGTTCTAAATAACTTGACATTAAAGTGTCCTCCTTTGTAAAACTTATATTTCAAATATAGTCTTATCACAAAAAAATATTTTTAGCAACTTTTAAGTTTTTTTAAATAATAAAATATGATAATCGTGCAGTTTAATGTTTCGGCAATTTTCGATCTTTGAGTGCGAAATAAAAAAGTTTGAATGTTGGGTAAAGGCTTGATTTTTATTGGATAATTTTGTATCATATATAAGTAATACTAAAGATACGGAGGAAAGATGATGGGCAGAAGTTATTTTAATGACGGAATTACGGGAAATGGCCGTTTGCTTGTTTCTTTTACAGACAAAGGTGAAGCTAATAGAATTTTTTGGCCGGAACAAGACTATGTTCAGCAAATAAATAATATATTTACAGGAATTAAATTTGATGATTCTGATACAAGGTTTTTGAATGAAAATCTTTGGTATGTGGAACAAAAGTATGAACCAAATACTAATATCCTTGTGACTATGTACGAGAATTCAGATTTTGGACTGCGTATTTACCAAAAGGATTTTGTGGTTAACGACCAAGATGTTTGGGTTAGAAATTATACTATAAAAAATATATGTGATAGAGAATTAAATATAAAGACTTTTTTGCATACTGATTTTATTACAGAAAATCATAATGTAAGAAGTGGAATGATGGATTTTGAGGATAATTTTGCGTTTATATATAACAAAGAACATATTGTTACAATAGGCTCAAACAGATGCCTTGCGGGATTCCAATTTGGAGACAGTCAAGAGGCTATTAGGAAGGATAGTCTATATGGAAAAGACGAAATTTCCATGACTTCTAATATGGCACTAAAATGGGAACTTGGAAGATTAAATCCGAACGAGGAGGTTGAGTTTAATATGTTTTTCTGTTTTTCATATAATATGGAAAGCGGAAGAAAAATGTTTAATGAAATAAAGAGTGAAAGTATTAAAAAATTAATAGAAAACGAAAAGAAATATTGGGGAAATGTATTTAAGAAGTATGAAAGATTACTTACAGGAAATGAAAAGATAGATGAAGTATATCTAAAGTCGATTTTAACTTTTAAGTTACTTACTAATCCAGATACAGGGGCTATTTTGGCCGGTGTTGAGGTTGATGAAAACTACACAAGATGTGGTAGATACGGGTATTGTTGGCCTAGAGATGGTTTCTTTATTACTAGGGCATTTGATATATGCGGAATGAAAGAAGAAGCCGAGAAGTTTTATACTGTATGGGCTAAAAAAGTGCAATTGCCGAATGGTGCTTGGCAACAAAGGTATTTCTTAGATGGTAGCCTTGCTCCTTCTTGGGGAATTCAGTTAGACGAAGTAGCTGCGATTATTTATGGAGTTTTCGAACATTATAAATATTGCAAAGATATTAAATTTCTAGAAGATATGTGGGAATGTATAAAAAAAGCGGCTATTTATTTGAATGATAATATTGATGAAGATTCTGGATTACCTAGAGCATCATATGATTTATGGGAAGAGAGAATTGGCGAACATACATATACAGCCGGCGCAGTTGCATCTGCATTAAGAATTGCGGGGAAAATTGCGGATGAATTAAAAGTTGATGTTCCTCTTGCTAAGATGTGGCAAAAGACGGCTGAAGGAATTGTAAAAAATATAGAGAGTAAGCTTTGGAATGAAAATGAAAAGAGATTTGTAAGAGGCATAAAAACAAGGCTTAATTGGTGGAATTGTGAAACAGAAGAAATAGAAACCAATAAAATGGGTTATAAATTGCCTGTTGCTTCTGTTGATTTAAGTGTGGATATAAGTTTAATAGGACTTGCTGTTCCTTTTGGAATTTTTGATACAAAAGATGACAGAATTAAAAAGACAGTAAGAGCCATAGAGGATAGATTAGATGGTTTCCCGTCAGGTGGTTTTGGTAGATATGAATATGACTCATATATAGGTGGAAATCCATGGATTGTTTCTACTTTGTGGCTTGGAATGTACTATGCGGAAGTGGGAGACACAGAGAGAGCTAAGGATTTATTGATTTGGGCTGCTAAAAATGCTACGAATTTAGGTTTTTTGCCTGAACAGGTTGATAAATTTACAGGAAATCGTGCTTGGATTTCTCAACTTTCTTGGTCATGTGCGATGTTTATTATTTTACTAGATAGATTAAAATAAATTATATGATATTCTTATGGTAAAGTTGGAGGAAGATATGGCGAGTAAGGTTTCCAGTATGTTTTTTTGTAATAATTGCGGATATGAGTCTCCCAAGTGGCTTGGGAAATGCCCTGCTTGTAATGAATGGAACACTTTTGTTGAAGAAAAGGTACAAAAAAGCAAAAATGGTTCTGTGCGTGAGAAGGTAGATTCTAAAATTGTTAAGCTGTCCGAAATTAAAATTGAGGAAGGGCAAAGATTTGAAACGGGCTTTGGAGAATTAAATCGTGTTCTAGGTGGAGGACTCACAAAAGGTTCACTGACACTTGTTGGAGGCGATCCCGGCATAGGAAAATCTACTCTGATTTTACAAATGTGCGACAGAATTTCTTGTGGAGGAAATGTTTTATATATTTCCGGTGAAGAGTCTGGAAGTCAAATAAAAATGAGAGCAGAAAGATTAAAAATTAAGAATGATAATATTTTGTTTTTAAGTGAAACAGATATGAATGCTATTGAAGATAAGTTAAAGGAAAATAGACCGGAGCTACTTATTGTAGACTCTATACAGACAATGTACGATCCGACAATGGAGTCGACTGCCGGAAGTGTTGGGCAGGTTAGGGCGATTACCGGAAGACTTATGGAAATAGCGAAAAAGCAAGGAATTACAACAATAATTATAGGGCATGTAACTAAAGAGGGAACTATTGCAGGTCCTAGGGTTTTAGAGCATATGGTTGATACGGTTCTGTATTTAGAGGGTGAAAGATATTTTTCTTATAGAATACTTAGGGCTGTAAAAAATAGATTTGGTTCTACTAATGAGATTGGTATTTTTGAAATGCGAGAGACCGGACTAGAGGAAATAACTGATCCGACTCAAATTATGATTTCTGAGAACAGGAATTCTCCTGGTTCGGCAGTTGTATGCACACTAGAGGGCACAAGACCAATGCTGGTTGAAGTACAAGCTTTGGTCTCACAAACTCCTTTTGGTATGCCAAGGCGTATGTCAACTGGGCTTGATTATAATAGACTTATATTATTGGCTGCGGTGCTTGAGAAGAAGGCTGGAATGAATTTATATAACCAAGATATTTATCTAAATGTTATTGGTGGAATAAAGTTAAATGAACCTGCAGTTGATTTGGGTGTTGCAGTTGCTGTTATGTCAGGCTTTAGAAATTGCCCAATAAAGCCGGGAGGTGTTATTATCGGCGAAGTTGGATTAACCGGTGAGATAAGAGGGGTAAACTTAATTGAAAAGCGAATATATGAGGCTGAGAAAACAGGTTTTAATTATTGCGTTATACCAAAGAGCAATGGAAAGAAACTAGAGGGTAAGTATAAAATAGAAATTGTTGAAGCTGAGAATTTAGCTGATGTTCTAAATAAGATTAGCGAGTAAGATTGGAGTGAGCAATATGAAAGATAAAGAGGTAATTGAAGTACTAAAAACTATTGCACCAGGTACTGAATTTAGGGAAGGACTTGAGAATGTCTTAAAAGCTAAAACCGGTGGACTTATTGTTGTAGGCGACTCACAAGAAGTTTTGGAATTAGTTGATGGTGGAGTAAAGCTTAATGCAGATTATTCACCTGCACTTTTGTATGAGCTTGCTAAGATGGATGGTGCAATTATTGTTAGTAAAGACCTGAAGAAAATTTTGTGTGCTAATGTTCAACTTGCACCGGATCATTCCATTTCTACTAATGAGACCGGTACTAGACATCGTACTGCTGAAAGATTTGCAAAGCAAACTGGAGAGCTTGTAATAAGTGTTTCACAACGTAGGAATGTAATTACGTTATTTAAGGGAAATGCACGTTATGTTCTCCCTGATACTTCTGTTGTTTTAACTCGTGCTAATCAAGCTATGCAAACTTTAGAGAAGTATAAGGCATCACTAGATGGTGTTATGAATAATTTGAATGCTTTGGAATTTGAAGATATGGTAACAGTAGAAAATGTTTGTACTGCTGTTCAAAGAATAATGTCTGTTTTAAAAATTTCAGAGGAGGTCGAAAGGTATATTTATGAACTTGGCGATGAGAGTAGACTTGTAGAAATGCAGTTAAACGAATTACTTGGAACTACTAAACAGGATTTAGATTTGATTCTAAAAGATTATATGGAGATTACTAAGAAGAATACTGTGGATAGTGTAAGCAATAAAATTCGTGGTTTATCATATAATGAAATCTCGGATACTTCGGGAATAGCAAAAATTATAGGATATAATTCTGCTCAACAGTTTGATATGCTAATTTCTCCAAAGGGATATAGAATTTTATCTATGATTCCTAGACTTCCTACCAATATTATTGAAAATGTTGTTGGAAGCTTTAGAAATTTACGTGGAGTTCTTGCGTCTTCGATTGAAGAATTAGATGAAGTTGATGGAATTGGGGAAGTGCGAGCAAGATATATAAATAGCAGTTTAAAGCGTATGAGAGAGCAAACTTTATTTGATATTAGGTTTTGACAAATTGGATATTTTGTGGTACAATATTAAATGTTGGTAGTACAGGTGAATTTAGTTATTTGTACTAATATTTAAATTCACTTTTTGGCGTTAGAACAGGAGGAATTGGTATGTTTAATATTGGAGATAAAGTTGTGTATCCTATGCATGGCGCAGGGGTGATTGAATCTATAGAAGAAAAAGAGATTTTAGGTCAAAAACAAAAATATTACATAATGAAGATGCCTATAGGAGACATTCAAGTTATGGTACCTACTAATAATGCTCAGGAAGTTGGCATGAGGGAAGTTATTGCTTGCAAGGATGCTGACCGTGTTTTAAATGTATTATCTGGGGATATAACTGAAATGAATCCGAATTGGAATAAAAGATACAGAGAAAATATGGATAAAATCAAGAGTGGAAATATTTTTGAAGTTGCCGAAGTTGTTAAAAACTTGGCTCACAAGAGTTCTGAAAAGGGACTTTCTACTGGGGAAAAGAAATTATATAACAGTGCTAAGCAAATTTTAGTTAGTGAATTGGTTTTAGCAAACCAATCTTCTAAAAACGAAATAGAAGAATTAGTAAATGAAAAATTAGGACTAAATGAAGAAGCTTAAAATGACGAAGAAAATACTGTGAGAAATCACAGTATTTTTTATATAAAGTGAAACTTTTTTTGAAGTTTACTCGTCTAATTTACAAAAAATGTTGGAAAGGATGGATGTATACATATGGTTAAAGAACTGATGAAGTTGTTTGTTGCATGTGGAATTATTGGTGGAATTTCTGTTGCACCAGGAATGATTAAGACTGAGAAGGTAGTTGAACCTAACTTAGATTTACCTACTGTTGGGACTGTTGAAAAATTAAAAGAATTGGTAAAGAAGGCTGAAGATAGCGGAGGTTACTATAGAAATAACTATTTGTTTGATGGTATGATTGCTTTTAATACTGCTAAAACCGCTGATTTAGCTATGCCAGAGTCTGCTGTATCTGATAGTGCTAGCAACAGTGATTATTCTACTACTAACGTACAGGTAGAGGGTGTTGATGAAGCAGATATTATAAAAAATGATGGTAAGTACTTATACCATTTATTAAATAATGAGCTTATTGTTAGTGAGATAAATCCGGCTTCAACTATGAAGGTGGTTTCAAGAATAAGCTATGATAAAGATTTTTCATTAAACGAATTATATATTGATAAAGACTTGGTAATTGTTATCGGAAATTACTATAAAAGTGAAGGAAGTAAGCCAAGACACTACTACGGTGGCGAACAGTATACGAAGGTAATTATCTATGATGCTAAGGATAAGTCAAATTTAAAAGAAGTAAAACAAGTAGAGGTAAACGGATATTATAATTCTTCAAGAAAAATTGATAAGTCTCTATACTTAGTTGCCCAAAAAGGTATAAGTTATTATATGTTTGATGAAGACTTTGGGGTAATGCCTCTATATAGGGATACTGCTGTAAGTGAGGAAACCAAGGAAGTTTCTTGCGAAGATATTCTTTATTTTCCTGAGTTTGAATGTACGCAATATATGATGACAGTTGGTATTGATTTAAATGACCTAAAGGCAGAAGCTAATATTTCAACATACTTAGGAAATAGTGAAAGCATATATTCTTCAAAGGATAATATGTATGTTACATTTACATCATATGATGCAGAAAGTAATAAAGCTGAACCGGTAGAAAATGATACGGCTTTAAGAAGAATAATTACACCAATTAATCGTTCTCAAAGTACTTCTATTTATAGATTTAAATTAGAAGATGGAAAAATGAACTGTAAAGCTACTGGAAAAGTATCTGGTTCAATATTAAACCAATTTTCTATGGATGAGAATAATGGATATTTTAGAATTGCCACTACAAAAGGTAGTGTAACAGGTATAGGAGATAATGCTTCTCGTAATAATATGTATGTGTTAGATATGGATTTAAAACAAGTAGGTGCTATTGAAGATATTGCTCCCGGAGAGAAAATTTACTCGGTAAGATATATGGGAGATAGGGCATATATGGTAACTTTTAGAAAGGTAGACCCATTATTTGTTATTGATTTATCTACACCTGATAAACCTGAAATTTTAGGGAAGTTAAAAATACCTGGATATAGTGATTATTTACATCCATATGATGAAAATCATATTATAGGGTTTGGTAAAGATGCTGCGGTTGTAGCAAATGAAGAAGGTAGTTGGGGTTGGGTTGATGAAGATAATACAGCTGCCTATTACCAAGGAATGAAAATTGCTATGTTTGATGTAACTGATCCGACAAATCCAATTGAAATGTGGAAAGAGGAAATTGGTGACAGAGGAACTGAATCTGAGCTATTAAATAATCATAAAGCATTATTGTTCTCAAAAGAAAAGAATTTACTTGCGTTCCCAATTAGAGTAGCCCAAATAAAGGATAAAAACGTCAAAGCTTGGACTTATGGAGACACAACTTTTGTTGGTGCGTATGTATATGAATTGACTTTGGAAAATGGCTTTAGGCTAAAAGCAAAGTTAACTAATTTAGATGAAAATGATTGGAAACGCTTAGGTAACTACTATTATGGAGATAAGTCAATAGACAGACTAATTTATATAGGGAATAACTTATATACAATTGCTGACAGTGGATATTCTGCATACGATATGACAAATGATTTTGAGAAGGTTGGCGAATTAAAGTTAGGTAAGTAAAATAAAATTGCTGTTAAGAAACTTGTTTGAAGTTTTTTAACAGCAATTTTTTAACTTAATGTTTCAGGTAAGAATAATTCCTTAAACTTATTGGTTGCATATCTATCTGTCATTCCGGCAATG
>CAKSUD010000002.1 GCA_934500865.1 uncultured Clostridia bacterium
GACCGGGAGGTGCTTTCCGCCTTTGTGCATAAAGGAATGATCTACGAATCCGCAGACTACCACAACGCCGTCTTCGTAGGTTACGATGAACACAGCATTGCCCGACACGCACACAAAAGAGGAACAGGCTCTGAAAGCACCTACAAAGGCAATGCGGAAAGCTGCGATCCCCGTTACAGTTTCCACTGGACCGGAAAAGACAACACGCTCTATCTCTTTGAGGCTCCCATAGATATGCTGTCCTTTATTTCTCTGCATAAGGAGAATTGGCGAAGTCACAGCTATGCCGCCGCCTGCTGTGTCGGGGATCAGGTGCTGTTCCAAATGCTGAAAGCGAACCCCAATATCGACACCGTCTATCTCTGTATGGATAATGATGACGCAGGTCAAGCGGCGAACAAGAGAATATCCGACAAGCTCTTTATCCGGGGCATCAAACATGAGATCCTCGTTCCGTCATTGAAAGATTGGAACGAGGACCGGCTGGCAGCTGGAGGCAATGCTCCGCACATCCGTGCGGAGTTTTCTTTACCCCAAGAAGAAAGCGAGGAAGAAGAAATATGCCAAACATTGCAGCTTTAATCACCGTCGCCGCAGTTATGTTTGCCGTCCTCGGTGCGATCACGCTGATCGCCCATATCTATAACCTCAACAATATCAAGAGCAAAACGGTCGGCGACGGCCAGCACGGCACGGCTCGATGGGCAACCAAAGCGGAGATACGAAAGACCTACCGCCACATCCCGTTCACGCCAAAGAAATGGCGCAAGCAGGCAAAGCAAAATCAAACGCCTACCATGACGGCGACAGCACCGAGAAAACTGCTCCGAAAAACGACCAGGCCGACCGAGGAAGCGCTGCCGCAGGGCATCGTGGTCGGGTGCAAGGGCGGCAAGCATCATACCACCGCAATGGTAGATACAGGAGATGTCCACGCGCTGATGATTGGTGCGGCGGGTGTCGGTAAGACTGCCTTTTGGCTGTATCCCTGTATCGAGTACGCCTGCGCCAGCGGAATGTCGTTCCTATCAACCGACACCAAAGGCGATGTTATGCGTAATTACGGCAACATTGCCAAAGGCTACGGCTACAATGTTTCGGTCATTGACCTACGTAATCCTACACGCTCCAACGGCAACAATCTCCTGCACCTCGTCAACAAGTATATGGATTTGTATCAGCAAGAGAACAAGCTAATATACAAAGCCAAAGCCGAGAAATATGCCAAGATTATCTCCAAGACCATTATCCTCTCAGGTATGGACGCGGCGAGCTTCGGTCAGAATGCGTACTTCTATGACGCCGCCGAGGGATTATTGACTGCAACTATTCTGCTTGTGGCAGAGTTCTGTGAGCCGCAGAAACGGCATATCGTATCGGTATTTAAGATTATACAAGAATTGCTTGCACCTTCAAGCAGAAAGGGTAAGAATCAGTTTCAAAAGCTTATGGAGCTTTTACCGAACGACCATAAAGCCAAGTGGTTCGCGGGAGCCGCGCTGAACACAGCCGAACAGTCAATGGCTTCGGTTATGTCAACGGCGCTGTCCCGACTGAATTCCTTTCTCGATTCAGAGTTGGAACAGCTTCTCTGCTTTGATACCGAAATTGATGCGGAGAAGTTCTGCAATGAGAAGTCGGCTATCTTCGTAATCATGCCGGAGGAAAATCCCAACACCTTCTTTATGATCTCTTTGATCATTCAACAGCTATACAGAGAAATCCTTGCAGTGGCTGATGAAAACGGCGGCAAGCTACAAAACCGCTGTGTTTTCTTCTGCGATGAGTTCGGAAGTGCGACACGTTCCTAATTGAAAAGATTAGGCGTGAAGCTGAAATATAATATATAAAAAGATGAAAGGAGTTTTATATAATCAGTTTCATAGAACTGATAACCTGAGTAGTGGAATGAGGGAGTAACGTCCTGAAACGCTACCTCTAATACTCCGACTGGCACTAAAGGGAAACCTCTTTTGTCAGAAGCTCGGTGAAGTCGGCTGAGAGTAACCGTAAGAAAAAGAAAATTTCTTTTTCACGAAAGCAGTCAAGAGGTTGGCTGTGTTACCTATAGGTCGGGAGTCTATAAAATATATATGGTGAGAATGATAGAAATATCTGACGAACCTGTGAATGTACGGGTCTAAAATTCGACTGCATAGAAATGTGCAGACCGTATTGTACGGTGATAATGAGGTAAAGTAAGATTTTCCGATATGAAATACCTTATAGTGTTAAAGGCACTATCAAGTTATCAGGCTTAGAGCAGGCACCTAAGTATATATGCTAAAGATAAGGTTATCGGAACGTGGCAACCTACAATACACAAATGTGGTTTGGTCGAAGAATAATAAGCCAATTTAATTGTGGGTAAAGCAGTGGCATTACTGATGATGTTCTCTGTAATGGAGAACGGAGGAACAGCCACAAGTCGATGATAATAATTGATTATAGGTATAGATTTTCATAGCTTCGAGTAAGACTAAGAAAAACAACTTCTTAACGGAGGTGTTGCCTATGACAAAACAAAAGAAACTAAGACATTTGGAATACTACGATTTACAAGATACTTTTGATAAATTGTATGCGGATAGCAAAAATAATAAAATTTTTACTAAACTTATGCAAATTATTGCGAGTGAAGAAAATATAAAACTTGCATATCGCAATATCAAAAGTAATGTAGGTAGTAAAACTTCAGGTGTTGATAAAGTAAATATCAATGATATTGAAAAACTTAATTCTCAAGATTTTATTGAGATTATTCAACGCAAATTTGAGTGGTATAAGCCTAAACCTGTAAAAAGGGTGGAAATTCCTAAAACAAATGGAAAAACAAGACCACTTGGAATTCCTACAATAGTTGACAGATTGGTTCAGCAATGTATTTTACAAGTGTTAGAACCGATTTGCGAAGCAAAATTCCACGAAAGAAGTAATGGGTTTAGACCTAACAGGTCAACAGAACACGCTATAGCACAATGCTATAAAATGATACAAAAACAATATTTATATTTTGTTGTGGATATTGATATAAAATCGTTTTTCGATAATGTTAATCACGCAAAATTAATAAAACAAATGTGGAGTTTAGGTATCAGAGATAAAACATTACTTTCAATAATTAAGGAAATGCTAAAAGCACCAATAATTATGCCAAATGGAGAAATTGAATATCCTACAAAGGGTACACCGCAAGGCGGTATATTAAGTCCATTACTGTCTAATATAGTGCTTAATGAATTGGATTGGTGGGTTGCAAGTCAGTGGGAAGAAATGCCCACGCACAACACTTTTAGTATTTGTTATAATTACAGTGGAACGGTAAATAAATGTTATACTCGAAAAGTTTTGAGAGCAACAGGGTTGAAAGAAATGTATATTGTAAGATATGCAGATGATTTCAAGATTTTCTGTAGAACACGAAATGAAGCAGATAAAATATTCATAGCAGTAAGGCAGTGGATAAAAGAAAGATTAAAACTTGAAATCAGTGAAGAAAAATCCAAAGTTGTTAATCTAAAGAAGAATTACTCTGAATTTTTAGGTTTTAAAATCAAAGCGACCAAGAAAAAGGGTAAATATGTTGTTTATTCGAATATGACAGATAAAGCAATAAAGAATGAAACTATAAAATTAAAAGAACAAATTAAGGTAATACAACATTCTGAAAATGCGGATAATCTAATCCTCAATGTAAAACATTACAATTCAATGGTGTTAGGTATCCATAATTATTACCGATATGCAACTAATGTAACAATAAGTTGTAGGGAAATTCAGTATAGGCTTAATACATCGATTTTTAATAGGTTGGGTAAAATGATAAGCAAACACGGAACGATTTCCCGTTCACTCATTCAAGAAAGGTTTGGCTCATCTGAACAATTAAGGTTTATTTGTGATGAGCCTTTATGTCCTGTTGGATATGTGCAAACGAAAAATCCTATGTATAAAAAGATTAAAATTTGTAAATATACCCCAGAGGGCAGAGAAGAAATTCATAAAAATCTAAAATTCAGTAAAACAGTAATTTCTGTTATGCATTTATTAAGTAAAGAACAGTTATATGATAAAAGCATCGAATATTATGATAATAGAATTTCGCTGTTTGCGGCTCAATATGGGAAATGTGCTATTACAGGTAAAGAATTATGTATTGATGAAATTCACTGTCATCATAAAATACCTAAATTCTTAGGTGGCACTGATGATTATTTTAATCTTATAATTATACATAAAGAAGTACATAAACTTATCCACGCAATATCAATGGAAATTATAAATGCAAGCCTTAATCAAATCAAACCGACGAAAATAATGCTTGGAAAAATCAATGAATTAAGAGAAAAAGTTGGAAATGAAAAAATTCGAGTTTCTTGAGTTTTGAAGTTTATACTAATCTAATCAATATGCATTGTCGATGGAAAGCCGTGTGAGTTCGAAAGACTCACGCACGGTTTGAAGCGGGGGAAAATTTGGCGATTGCATCAAAGAATTACCTATCGCTATCATTGCCGAAAATAGAATCCGCGGAGATGATGTTCTCTGCATCCCGTTCAAGGCGATTGCAGATTGTACCGATTATACAATCCTTCTCACAGCTCGACAAGAACTACGGCAAAGAAGGCGCGGAAATCATTGTGGACAACACTCAGCTCACAATATTCGGCGGTTTCGCCCCCAACAGCTCCTCGGCAGAGGTACTCTCCAAAGCCCTGGGCAGCCGAACCGTGATGTCCGGCTCGGTCAGCCGTTCAAAGAACGATCCCTCGCAGTCATTACAAATGATTGAGCGCCCGTTGCTCACACCCGACGAATTAAAATCTATGCCCAAAGGTCAGTTTGTTGTGATGAAAACAGGCGTACACCCGATGAGAGTCAGGCTAAAGCTGTTCTACAAGTGGGGCATTCAGTTTGACAAGGATAACCCCTATACCGTAACAGACAACGGCGACCGTAAGGTGGTGTATGCCGACAAGAAGGAAATTCAGGACGGCATCCTCAGAAAATATCCGCCGGAGTGGAAAGAGGAAACGCCTGCACCGAGCAGCTCGGACGGCGGCGGTCAGGCACAGCAGGACAGCCCAAAGAACGAGCCGCAGAGAACTCCGCCGAAGGATAAGAACAAGGGCGGCAACCCCATCCGTACCTCACCGCCGAAAAAAGAAACTGCTCCCGACATGACGGAAGCAGAAATCATAAAAGACTTAACCGAAACGGAGGTGCAAAGCAATGAGCCGTCTTGATTTTCTTTACCGCACCGAGCTGCCGCACAGGGCTGTTGCGGTATATATCTATCTCGCAGATCGGACGAACGCGAACAACGAGTGCTGGCCTGCCATCCCGACCATAGCAGCAGACCTAAAGTATTCACAGTCCACCGTCAGGCGCGGCATCCGTGACCTCAAAAAAGCGGGGCTCCTCGAAACCGAGCAGCGCTACCGTAAGAAAGGCGGCAAGAGCAGTTTGCTTTACAAAATTAAAGGCACCTAAGGCGGCAAAAAATATACCTTCCGCCAGGGGGCTATTGCGCCTACTTGGTGGAAGGTGCCACCTATCATGGTGATAGGTGAAGTGAACTGCCCAACTGAAAAGATATTACATCAGAAAGAATAAAACACAAGTATAACAGCGTAAAACGACTCATAATAAGGAGATATACACATTTACACCTTTTAAATATAAATATGTATTTAGATGAAAATGTGGTATTATAGTTGCGGATTGCAATAACTTTGTGGATTGAATTATATCGAAAAAACATTTGAAAAATCACAGAAAAGATGCTATAATATAATCAAAGAGTTTTTTATCAATTTTAGTTAAGGAGAGTAGCATAATGCTTAAAGTGCCTCAAAAAGATAATGTAGGTACAGAAGAGTACTTTTATATAGGTGATACAGTTATTAACTCTCTTTTTAACGTGTTGCTTGCGGGAATTACTGAGCCTGATAGTGAGTATTTTATATATCATCCTGCATGTAAGCTATGGGTTTTTGAATATGTTATTTCGGGGGAAGGCTATATAGTTACTGAGAATAGGACTTATACTGTAACTGAGGGTGATTTTTATGCTATATCCGAAGCAACAGAGTGTTATTATTATTCCGATAAAAATAATCCGATGAAAAAGATTTGGATAAACCTTACCGGTAATTTGGTGCGCCATCTTATGCGTGATTACGGACTAAACAATGAGGTTACAGTTTTAAAATGTGATATTCGTAATTTGTTTGAAGAAATGCTTGAAAACTTTAAAGGTGAAGATAATTACATTATTGCAACGCAATTAAAGATTCATGAGATCATTGCAAAAGTATCTCCAATTCATACAAAGAAAGCAAACACAGATTTGATTGAGAATATTCATAATTATATTATTGAAAACAGTAATAAAAATTTAGAAGTTGATGTTTTGTGCAAAGTATTCTTTATTTCCCGTGTACACATGACACAATTATTTAGAAAGAAATACGGCACTTCTCCTTACAAATTCTTTATAAAAACAAAAATGGAATTGGCAGCGGATATGCTTATTAATACAGATATGTCTATTAAGGAAATAGCTTTGTCGCTATCTTATACTGATCCACATCATTTCAGTAATGCTTTCAATAAGTTTTTTAACTGTTTTCCAAGAGAATACAGGTTAAAAAACAAAATAGCACCCACTGATAATAACGATTAAAACTTAAAACAATATCAGAATTGTATGTTATCAATTTTGATATTGTTTTTTTGTATACCTTACAAATTTACACCATTTGTGAACAAATATACATTTTTTTTAAAAAACAGATATGATATAATCAAATAAAAAAAGAAAATTTAGGATAGTTATTATGCGATATAGAATTATGCGTTTTCCAAACGGTAAAACAAAGGCTTTGACTTTAAGCTACGATGACGGCGTAGTGCAGGATAAGGTACTCGCCAAAATAACTGCCGAATACGGTATAAAATGCACCTTTAATTTAAGTGCCGGCTGGCTTAACCGTAAAAATCATTTGACCGATGACGAGGTAAAGGAGTATATTTTAGCAAACGGTCACGAGGTTGCAATTCACGGTAACTGCCATATAGCACAGGGTGTCGCATCGATTAAGGACGGTATACGTGATATGCTTGACGGTAGACGCAATCTTGAAAATAGGTTTAATAGAATTATTAAGGGGATGGCTTATCCCGATTCAGGTGTCAATTATACACAGTTTACTGATTATAGTGAGATAAAAGCCTATCTTCAAATGCTCGGCATAGTCTATGGTAGATCGTCGGGACACGATAATAATAATTTCAGAGTTCCTACCGATTGGCATAAATGGATTCCTACCTGTCACCATAATAATTCTAATTTATATAGTTGGTTAAATCAGTTCAAAGAGTTAAACAACAAAGAAGGATATCTTGCACATCTTCATCCAAGACTTTTTTATCTTTGGGGGCATACCTATGAGTTTGAAAATGATAATAATTGGGATGTAATTAAGGAATTTTGCAAACAGGCAGCAGACAGCAGTGATATTTGGTTTGCTACAATATAGAAATTTATCAATATGTAAAAGCCTTTGAGTCACTCGAATTTAGCGTTGATAATGATATTGTATACAATCCATCGCTTTTTGATGTGTATTTTCGACTTGATAATAATGAATATATGATAAAATCAGGTGAAACGCTTTATTTGTAGTGAAAATGTTATATAATTTTGGAGATAAAAAATTTTAAATTCATATGGAGGTTTTGTTATGTTAAATGCTGCAATAATTGGTTTTGGAGGAATTGCAAAGGGCGCACACCTTCCGGGCTACAAAACACTTGAAGAAAAGGGAAAGGTAAAGCTTGTTGCTGCTTTCGATATTCGTGAAGAAGCTTTTACTCAGGGCACGCAGATTAATCTTGCATCATCAGATGCATCTGATAACGAGGGTATACATTTTTATACTGATTTAGAAGAAATGTTAAGTAAGGAGAAAATTGATCTTGTTGACATCTGCGTTCCTACATATCTTCATAAGCAATATGCTGTTGATATGCTAAATAGAGGTTATCTTGTTTTAAGCGAAAAGCCTATGGCACTCTCATCTGCTGACTGCAAGGAAATGGTAGCAGCATCTAACGGCAGACTAATGATTGGTCAATGCCTTCGTTTTTCTTCTGAATATATTTATGCTAAAAAGTTGGTGGAAGAGGGTACATACGGAAAGCCTACCTCTGCAACTTTTAGAAGACTAAGTGAATCACCTACATGGGGGTGGGATAATTGGTTTATGGATTATAACCGTTCAGGCGGTGTAATCTTTGATTTGCATATACATGACCTTGATATAGCACGCTTTATTTTTGGTGAACCTAAAAAGGTATCTTGTATTGCAGGAGGTCATCACATTGTAGAAGATGCTTTTGCACACTCGACTCTTTATTACGATGGTTTTACCGTTTTTGCTGAGGGCAGATGGGATCAAATTAAAATGCCGTTCGCAGCAGATTTTCGTATATCTTTTGAAAAAGCAAACATTGTATGTTCGGGCGGTCAGGTTACAGTTTATCAATATGATGGCGAAGAGTTTACAGTACCGCTTAACAGTGAAAGTATGTATATGAAGGAAATTGAATATATAACCGATATATTTGTAAATGGAGGAGAAAATACACAAAATCCCCCTGAAAGTGCGGCTGAAAGCATCCGTCTTGCTGAAACGCTTAAAGAAAGTGCCAAGAATGACGGCGAAGTACTAAAATTTTAATCAAGAGGTGCAAAAAGTGAAAAACATATCTATTGATTTTACTAAAGATTGCGGTAAATTAAAGCCTATGCATGCCGTTAATAATGGACCTATTTATAAGTTCTCTGCTGACCAAAGAATTACAAATATGGATGCGTGGAAAGAAGCGGGCATACCTTATGCCAGAACTCACGATTCCGCCTTTTGCAGTACATACGGCGGACCTCATTGTGTTGACGTAAATCTTATTTTTACAAATTTTGATGCAGACCCTTATGATGCTGCAAATTACGATTTTGCTTGTACGGATGAGTATTTTAAGGTTATTAATTATTCGGGCACAAAGATATTTTATAGATTAGGTGCCAGTATTGAGCACTGGGTTAAAAAGTATAATACATTGCCACCAAAAGATTTTACCAAATGGGCAGTTATATGTGAGCATATAATTAAGCACTATACTGAGGGTTGGGCAGACGGCTTTAAGTATGATATTGAATACTGGGAAATCTGGAACGAGCCTGACCTTGACCCTGATGATGCTACTAATAAGCGAACTTGGGGCGGTACAAAGGCACAGTTTTTTGATTTTTATGCAACTGCCGCAAAGCATCTTAAAGAGTGCTTTCCGCATCTTAAAATAGGCGGTCCTGCGCTCTGCTGTGACTTGGATTGGGCAAGACATTTCCTTAAAGAAATGAAAAAGCGTGGCGCTGCTGTTGACTTCTTCTCTTGGCACCGCTATGCTTATGAGCCTGTATTTATTGCTGAAACAGCACAGACAATTCGTAACATTTTAGACCAAGAAGGTTTTGAGAATACAGAGAGTATAAACAACGAGTGGAACTATGTAAAGGGATGGTCGGGTGATGAGTGGTTATATTCACTCCGCAGTGAAAAGAACTTAAAGGGTTCTTCCTTTATTCTTGGTACAATGTGCGCTTGCTCTTATGCTCCTATTGATATGCTTATGTATTATGATGCCCGTCCTTGTGCTATGAATGGTATGTTCGCTACGGATTTTGTCTGTGATTGTTTAAAAGGATATTATCCGTTTAAAATGTTTAATGAGCTTTATAAATTGGATAATGCAGTAGCGGTAAAAAATGATACTAATTTGTTATCTGCCGCCGCTGTTAGCGAAGATAAAGCTGCTATTGTATTCACACATTTCTGTGATAACGATGAAACACCTACCGAAAAAGTTAAACTTAATATGCAAGGTTTTGGCGGTAAAAATGGTGTTAAAGTAAGTTGTTATTTGCTCGGCTGGGATAAAGATTTAGAACTTGTTAAGGAAGAAATATTATCGGGCGATAATTTTGCAACAGTTCTTGAAAGCGAACTCTATAGCAGTTATCTTGTGGTGCTTGAAAAGATTTAAGGTGATATTATGTTAAAGGTTGCAGTTATTGGTTGCGGAAGTATATCCTGTATGCATTTAGAACCGGCGGTAGCTTTGGAAGAAGCAGAGCTTGTTGCGGTTTGTGATATAAAGCCTGATAGGGCAGAGCATGCTGCTCAAAAATATAACGCTAAGCCGTATACAGATTATATGGGAATGTTCGAAAAAGAACAACTTGATGCGGTGCATATTTGTCTTCCTCATTATTTACATACAAAGGTTGCTTGTGACGCCTTTAAAAAGAGGATAAATGTACTTTCCGAAAAGCCAATGAGCATAAAGTACGAGGATGCCATAGAAGCGGTAGAATTAGCAGAAAAATGCGGCGTTAAGTATGGAGTGATTTTTCAGTGCCGGTATAACACACCTTCAATGCTTGTAAAACAGCGAATTGAGGACGGTAAACTCGGCAAAGTAAAATGTGGAAGAACAACCCTTACATGGTATCGCTCCGATAATTACTATGACCATTCCGATTGGAAAGGTACATGGGAAAAGGAGGGTGGCGGCGTAATAATCGACCAAGCCATACACTCTATCGATCTTGCTAACTGGATGATAGACAGTATACCTATAGAAATTCAGGCATCGCTTCATAATCGCAACCACGAAAATATGGTAGTTGAGGATACGGGTGAAGGAATTATAAAGTATGAAAACGGAGTTCTTTTGTCCTTTTATGCTATGAATAATTATTTTGTTGACGAACCTATTGAAATAAGACTTGTTTGTGAAAATGGTAAGGCTATTTTCTCCTATGATAGAGCCGAAATCAGTTATAATGACGGCACATTTGAGGCGGTAAACAATATGCCGCAAAAAATGGTTTCGTATACGGGCGGTAAGGATTATTGGGGCACACAACACGCTGTTCAAATCAGACAGTTCTACCGTTCTGCATTAGGTCTTGAAGAACTTGAAATTTCAGGCAAAGAGGCTCTTAAAATTCAAAAAATCATTTGTGAAATTTATAAAAATGGCATAAAATATCTTAATAATAAATAATTGCATTGTGCAGGCAGAATGTTATGTCATTCTGCCTTTTTGTTATATGACGGATTTTTGATGATATAACAGTAAAGTTTTAGATAAAACTGCAAAAATACATACAAATTTGCACCTTTTGTTATCAAATATGTATTTATTTTTCTAAACATATATATTATAATTTTTTTATGATTTAGCAACTAGGAGTTGTATGTTATGAAATTACGATATCCAGCGGTACCTATTGTTACTTGTACCCCTGATTTTAGTCTTTGGTCGACAAGTAATAATTTGACCGACTCAGATTTACAGCACTGGTCAAATGCAAGACAGCCTTTAAGAGGTGTGCTTAAAATAGATGGTAAGTCTTATGGGTTTCTAGGTAATACCGAATGTGAAAAAATGACACAGACAAATTGTAATGTTGATGTGTTTTCTACGGTTTATAGCTTTACCGCAAACGAGGTGGATCTAACTCTTAAATTTACAACACCACTTCTTTTGGATGATTTAAAGGTAATGGCAAGACCGATTACTTATGTTGATATTGAGTGTGTGCGTAAAGATGGACAAAATACACCCACTACAGTAGAACTTACAATGTTTGACAACGTGTGTGTGTTTGAAGGCGAAGAAAATGCATCTGTTGCTTGGACATCAAATGAATATGGATGTGTTTCTGCAAAGGTAGGTAACAAGGAGCAGAAACCTCTTTCATACGATGGAGATATGAAACCAACTAATTACGGTTATGCTTATATATCCGTAATTGAAAATACCGATAAAGCTTCTGCACACGTGAACAAACTTTCAGATAAGAACGAAAGACATAGCATAACAGTTTCTGCCACAACCAATGATGGTGGTAAGTTTAATTTTATTTTGGCTTATGACTCAATTTATTCTATTGAGTATTTTGGCGAAAAGCTTGATTGCGTTTGGAAAAATGAAGTCGACACAATGGAAAAACTAATATCTATTGCTTTTAAAGAGCGTGAGCATATTTTAGAACGGTGTCAAAAGTTTGCTGCGGAATTAAAGGATGAAGCAATTGAAGAAGGTGGAGAAAAATACTGTGACTTGCTTACTCTTGCGTACCGCCAGACAATAGGTGCTCATATAATGGCCGAGGATAATGATGGTAATGTGCTCTTTATTTCGAAAGAATGTGGTAGTGGCGCACACGGTGCAACGGTAGATGTTACATATCCGTCAACACCTCTTTTCCTTAAATATTGTCCTGAACTTATAAAGGGAATGGTTAGACCAATTTTTCGTTATGCTAAAACAGAGGAATGGTCAAATCTTTATAAATTTGCACCCCATGATGCAGGCTTTTATCCGAAAATAAATGGTCAGACATATCCGGAGGGTAGAGGACTTGACGCTGAAACGCAGATGCCTGTTGAAGAATGTGCTAATATGCTTGTTATAAGTGCGACACTTTCCAAAGCTGACGGAAATGCAGATTTTGCAAAGACAGAACGTCCACTCCTTAAACAGTGGTATGATTATTTGCTTGAGTTCGGTTATGACCCCGGTGAACAACTCTGTACAGACGATTTTGCAGGAAGGCTTTCTCACAACTGCAATCTTTCAATTAAGGCGATAATGGGTATTGCATCCTATGGAATTATTTGTGATTATTTGGGTGAAAAGGAAGAAGCTGAAGAAGCTATGAATATTGCTAAGGCCTTTGCACTTAAGTGGGTAGAGGACGCAAAGGCAGAAAACGGAACCTATCGCTTGTCATTTGATATTTCTGATAGCTTTAGTTTGAAGTATAATGCTATTTGGGATATGCTTTTTGACACAGAAATTTTCCCGAAGGATTGCTTTAAATACGAACTTAAATCTTACATAACAAACCATATGGATAAATACGGGACGCCTCTTGACAATCGTAAGGACTATGCTAAATCTGACTGGATTTTATGGTGTGCAACTATGATGGAATCAAGAGAAGATTTTGAAAAAATGATTTCACCTTTATGGGATTTTTATAATGAGTGTGAGGCAAGAATACCTATGACAGATTTATATCACACAAGCGATGGAACTGTTCAACAGTTTAGAAACAGAACTGTACAAGGCGGTTTATTTATTAAACTTTTAAAGTTTTAATTTCTAAATAGTATCCTATTTTTTAGAAAGGAATGCGTTTTGCATAACAGAATTATGAATAAAAGAATTTGTGCTTTGATTTGTGTAGTTGCTATCATTTTCTCGGCTTTATCCTGCGGATTAGTTGTAGTTGCTGATGATAAAAAAGAAAATATAATAACAGTAGAGCAATACAATAAAAATGGTGTCAAATATACTTATCGCAACATATCGGATAATGGTTTGAAAATATCAAAGGGAGAAATTATCAGCGGTAAATTCAATGTAGATAAAGCAGGCAACTATTATTTAAAAATTTACTATAAACAGGAAAATTCTGTTTATGGGATAACTAATGTGATAATAAGCCTTGATGGTAACAAGATCTCAGAAAAGTATTTTTCATTGAAGCATATATGGCGTTATGCAGATGAGTATTTCGAGGATGCACAAAAAAATCAGATAGCACCAAAGCAAGAGCTTTATACCGATAAGGTATATGAGTTTATTTCTGATTCTGTTACTGATAACGCAGTAAAGTTTGAACTTTCTTCCGGTCCTCATGTCATAAGTGTTACAGCACTTGAGGAAGAATTTGTTATTTGCGGTATGGAACTTATCGAAATAACAAAAGCACCTACTTATGATCAATATTATAAATTATACGAAAGCAAAGGTGCTAAAAGGGTCGGCAAAGATGCTTCGTTTTATATTGAGGCAGAGGAAAAGGCTGTTAAATCTTCAAAGAGTATAGTAGTAGCTAATGACAGAAGCTCGGTGTCAGTAACACCGTATGATCCTGTTCTTGTTCGCTATAATGTAATAGGTGGTGATAGTTGGAACAGCATAGGTGACTGGATTGAGTGGACTGTAAAAGTAAAAGAAAGCGGCTTTTACGGAATTATGCTTCATGCAAATCAAAGTACAAAAATCAATGATAATTCATACCGGTGCCTTACAATAAACGGTAAAGTTCCCTTTAAAGAGGCAGAGCTTATAGAGTTCGTTTATGATAGAGGATGGAACAATATAGTTCTTGGAAATAAGAACGGAACTTACAACTTTTATTTTGAAAAGGGAAGGGAATATAAGTTAAGGCTTACCGCTTGTGCCGGTAAAACCAAGGAGCTTGTTGAAAGGGTATCGGAGCTTGTTACAGAGCTTAACAGGGACTATCTTGAAATACTTATGATTACAGGCTCATCTCCTGACATTTACCGTGATTATAAGTTTAAAAAAGTAATTCCGGATACACTCGAGAGCCTTGATAATATATGTAAAGAGTTGAAAAAGATAGAAGAGGAATGGTATAATTATTCCGAGGGCGGAGCCAGTCTTGCGGATATTCAGCAAATGTACGAGTTGCTTGAAGATATCGAAGAAGATCCGGATACATTAGCCTCAAGAATGAAACTTCTTACAAGCTATATTTCTTCTTTGCAGACATGGGTTTCAAACAGACAGGAACAACCGCTCAAGCTTGATTATATTTATATCTATTCCTTAGATGAAAAAATTGGCAATTCACAGGGCAACCTTTGGAAGATACTTTGGCATCATATACGTCAGTTTATCTCATCTTTTACCACCGATTATTCGGCAATAGGTAACACCGAAAACACATTGGATAAAAAGCCAATAACCGTTTGGCTTGGTGCAGATGCAGCTATGATTTCTGCTACCACAGGCGGAACGGGCGGTCGTGACCAAGCACAGATAGTAACCCGTCTTACAACGAATGATTTTGTATCAACAAAGGGTATTCCTACTAAAGTTGAACTTGTAAATGCAGGTACATTGCTTACAGCCGTACTTGCCGGTGTAGGTCCCGATGTAGCACTTGGTCTCAACCAAGCAACCCCTGTAAACTATGCACTTAGAAATTCGATTGTAGATTTAAGCAAATTAGAAGGTGTTGATGAAGTTTTAGAGCAATTTGACAAATCGGCATATGAGCCTTTTAAGTTGAACGGCGGCTTATATGCTCTTCCGCAAAATCAGTCTTGGAATATGCTTTTTTACCGTAAGGATATTATAAAAAATCTTGGAATTACTACCGATGACCTTACTACGTGGGATTCAATACTTAAAGATGTATTACCAATTTTGCAAATAAATTATCTTGAATTCGGTATACCGAATGAAATGGGTATGTATTTGTCATTTCTGTATCAGCGTGGCGGTCAGCTTTATTCTGATGACCATATGACAACCCTTATGAATTCACCCGAAGGTATATCGGCTTTTACAGATTATACAAATATGTTCCTTGAAAGCGGACTGCCGGTAGCATATACCTTTGCTGACCGTTTTAGAAACGGTAGTATGCCTATCGGCGTTGCAGGTTATACAACATTTAACCAATTAGCAGTATATGCACCCGAAATTGAAGGACTTTGGGCTATGCTTCCAATGCCGGGTACAATGCAGGAGGACGGTACTATAAACAATGTAACTACCACTTCTACCGAGGGTTGCGGAATCTTTAAAACAGATAACCTACAATCCTCTTGGGAGTTCTTAAAATGGTGGGTATCAGAAGAAACACAGCTTACCTTCTCACAGGAGCTTGAAACCTTGCTTGGTGCAGCAGGTCGAAATCCTACTGCAAATAAGCTTGCAAGAGAAAAACTGGGTTGGTCAGAAGAATTTAGAACAGCACTTATTAAGCAGTCTGAAAATCTTGTGGGTATACCTGAAATTGCCGGTGGATATTATACACCGAGATATTTTAGCTTTGCCTTTACAGATGTTGTTTACGGCGGAAAAAATGTTAACGAGGTTATAACACAGACTAAGAAGGAAATTGATGCAGAAATTGCAACAAAGACCGAAGAATTATTAGGTAAGGAGAAGAAAAAATAATGAAGCTTTCTTTTAAGAAAAATCGTGATGGAAGTTTTTCGTATGTAGCCTTAATGCTGCCTTATTTAATAATATTTTTCACATTTACCGTTTTGCCTGTTCTTATTTCAATGTTTTTAAGCTTTACAGATTTTAATGTAATGGAACTACCGGTTTTTACTGGACTTAAAAATTACCAGCGTCTGTTTATGGACGACCCGCTTTTTAAAACAGCACTTACTAACACGCTTTTATTAGCTATTATAATAGGCCCTGGCGGTTACATACTTTCTTTCGGCTTTGCTTGGATTTTAAATGAATTTAATCCTAAACTTAGAAGTCTTTTGACGCTATTCTTGTATGCGCCTTCGATTAGCGGCGGTGCATATATGGTGTGGGCAATTATTTACAGTACTGACCGTTATGGTTGGCTTAACAGTATTTTAATGAGCCTTGATATTATTTATGAGCCTATTGCTTGGACTACCGATACCAAATATATGTTCCCGGCAGCAGTAATATCTATTTTATGGATGAGCCTCGGTACAAGTTTTTTGTCCTTTATTGCAGGTTTTCAGACTATTGACTCAAGGCTTTATGAGGCGGCAGCGGTTGACGGTATCAGAAACCGTTGGCAAGAGTTATGGTATATAACTCTACCTACAATGAAACCGCAACTTATGTTCGGTGCAGTTATGAGTATTACAGGCTCCTTCGGTGTTGGTGGTGAAATTTCAAGATTGTTCGGAAATCCCACAACAAACTATAAATTGTACACATTAGTTATGCAACTTGGTGACTATGGAACGAGCCGTTTTGAGATGGGTTACGCCTCTGCTATTGCTGTTGTACTGTTCTTCCTTATGATTGGTGCAAACGGACTTGTAAGCAAGATGCTTACAAAGGTTGGACAATAGGAAATTTTAGAAAGGAGAAAAAGTTGTAAATATGAGGCTTGTAAATTTAATTACTAAAAAAAGCTTAAGTCGTTCTTTCGGCGGTACTATGGCACTACTTATCTTTATACTTTTGGTAGCAGCATTTATGCTCTTCCCAATGGTTTTGGTAATAGGCAACTCCTTTAAACCGCTTAATGAATTATGGCTATTCCCTCCAAGATTATTTCCTATAAAGCCAACAGTCAATAACTATCTTGACTTATTTAATTTGGTTGGTGACTCATTAGTTCCAATTACCCGTTATTTGTTTAATACAGTGTTCATTACTGTTGTTGGTACAGTATTACATATTATATTTTCTTCAATGTGCGCTTTTTCTTTGGCAAAGGGTAAATTTAGGGGTAGAGAAATTGTTTTTAAAATAATAGTTTTCAGTCTTATGTTCAGTGCTGCTGTTACAGCTATACCAAGCTATCTTATAATGGTAAAGCTTGGATGGATTGACTCACTTGCGGCTATTATAGTACCTGCTATCGGTTCACCGCTTGGCCTTTATCTTATGAAACAGTTTATGGAAACATCCATTCCGGACCAGATAATTGAAGCGGCAAAAGTTGATGGGGCAAGTGTATTTACAATATTTAGGCGAATAGTTATGCCTAATACTAAGCCTGCTTGGATGACACTTATGCTGTTTTCTGTGCAGACTCTTTGGAATTTGGGTGCTAGCACATATATATTCAGTGAAGAAAATAAAACGTTAGTTTATGCACTTTCGCAAATTGCTGCGGGCGGTATATCCCGTACAGGTGTTGCAGCGGCAACTACCGTTGTTATTATGCTTGTGCCGATAACAATATTTATTATAAGCCAATCCAATATTATGGAAACAATGGCAAGTTCAGGTATGAAGGATTGAGGTGAAACAGTTGAAGAAGATATTATCTATAATTTTGGCTGTTTGCTTTGCCGTACTTTGTATGTCCACTGCGGTCTATGCTGAAACGAGAAACAGTGCTGATTTAACAACTGTTTCTTACTCATACGATCTTTTGGATAGACCTTACGCAATACCCACACCATTTGTTTATTCTTATTCAATTAAGGGCGAAAGATTGGGCATTGGTTCTTTCAAAGGTGTATCAGATGTTTTTTATGATGATACAGATTCAACTATAATTATTACCGATAGCGGTAACAACCGCATAGTTATGCTTGACGGTGATATGGGTGTAAAAAAGCAGATAAGTGAATTTATTTATAACGGTAAAAAGGAAAACTTATCTAATCCTAAGAGTGCAATTATTAAAAGCGGTAAGTTATATATAGCCGATACAGGAAATTCCCGAATAGTTGTTATGGAGCTTGACGGCAAAGTTATTACTGTACTAGAAAAGCCTAAAATCAATGCGTTAGGTAAGGACTATATTTACTCGCCTTATAAATTAGCGGTTGATGATGCAGGACATATTTATGTTGTTGCAAAGGATATTACAGATGGTATTATTTTGCTTGAGGCTGACGGTAAATTTATCGCTTTCTTCGGTGCACCTAAGGTTACAGTTTCTACTTGGGAGCAACTAAAAAAGCGTTTTATGACCAAGGAACAACGTAGTAAACTTTATAGCTCAATACCTACTGAATATAACAGTATAAGCATTGATAAAACTGGTTTTATTATAACAACCACACAATCGTTGGATGTTGCTCCGCTTTCAAGACTTAATCATATAGGTGAAAATATATTTGAAAAGAAATTAAATGTTCCTGCCGGTGATGAGGTTTACGCAAGTGTTTCTTCAACCTTTATCGATGCGGCAGAGGATAATTTCGGTAATTATTTAGCGCTTGATAACCGTAGAGGTCGAATATTCGTATACGATAACAGCGGTACAATGCTTGCTTGCTTTGGCGGTAGCGGTGTGCAGAACGGTACATTCCATTCTGCTGACGCTATTGAAATGCTAGGCGAAAAAGTCGCTGTTGCTGATACTACGAGAAATACTATTGAGGTGTTTACTCCTACTGACTTTTGGTCTTGTCTGACTTCTGGCATTAAAAATATGAATGACGGTAATTATTCTGCTGCAAAGCCTTATTTTGAAAAGGTTATAAACCGTTGCTCTGCTTTTATTCCCGCACACTTGAATTTAGGTAGAATTGCTTATTCTGAGCAGGATTACCAGACTGCAATGAAGGAATTTAAGTATGCTGATGATAAGGATTATTATTCATTGGCATATAAGCAGGTAAGAAGTGATTTTATAAATAATAAATTTGGTATAGTTTTGGCGGTATTAGTTGCAGTAATAGTTCTTGTTGTAACGTATGTGAATTTAGTTAAAAAATTTCCACAGCTTTCACTAACTTCAAAGCTTGCTGATAAACCGCTTTATAAAAAGTGGAAATATGTTGATTACTGTTCCTTCCATCCGTTTGACGGATTTTGGTGCGTAAGACGAGAGGGAATGGGTAGTCTTACAGTTGCAAACATAATTTTTGCTTTATTTATTCTGTTCTTTATGATAAGAACACAGTTTAGCTCATACCTGTTTAAAAACGGAAGTGAAAATGATGTTTTGGTACAGACACTCGGCATTGTTATACCGTTAATGTTATGGGTTATTATTAACTGGGCATTATCACCTTTCTTTGACGGAAAGGCAAGATTTAAGGATATGTATATTTCCATGTGTTACTCCTTAAAACCCTATTTACTTGCAAGTATTATTTTATTCCCGCTAACCTTTTTCTTGGTTGCAGATGAAACTTTCGTTTATACAATTCTTGATAGCATTGTTTGGATATGGATGTTAGGTCTTATGTTCTTCGGTATGATAACAGTTCAGGATTTCTCGCTTGGTAAAGGTGTTCTTAATACCGTGTTTACAATGGTTGGTATTGCACTTGTAGTGTTCTTGGGATTAATAATTGTAAATATTAGTCAGGAAATAATTACATATTTCACCGAGCTTATTTCAGAGGTTGAATACAGGATAACATAGCGTAGGCTATATTCATTTTTTTAAAACAGATAGGGAGGATAAGATGAAGAGAATATTTGCATTGATTGTGGCAATTTTACTTTTACTATGCGGTTGCACACAGTCACAATCACCTTTGTCTGGAAATAGCGTCGAAAAGCCTAAAATCGACTGGAAGTCTGCCGAAACAGATATAAATATAGAAAACAATAATTTCAAGCTTTCTTTTTCGGTAACAAGCGGTGAACTTCAGATAACTAATAAGAGTACAGGTGCAGTGTTTTCGTCAAGGCAGGGAATATCTGCCGAAGAAGAATCAGCACTATCAGAGCTTGTGCTTACTTATTACGATACACAAAGCACAATTCATACTATGAATAGCTATACTAACTCAGTAAAGCTTGGTTCGTTTAAGGCTTTCAATACCGAAGATGCTATAAGAATAGAGTATGAATTTAATGAAAAAACTGCTGAGCTTTTAGTTCCTGCAGTTATGACAGTTGAAAGATATGAGGCAATCAGGAATGCCATTCCATCAAAAGATTTTCAAAAACTTTCAATGTATTATGAGCTCATATATTCATCAGATAATACTTCTCGTGTTCAGGCCTTAAAAGAAAAATATCCGTATTTAAAGAAAAACGATTTATATGTTGTTTTCGATAACCTTATGACAAACGAAAAGCAGAAAATTTCCAATATAATAAAATTGTCAGGTTACACGGCAGAAGAATATATGAAGGATATTGATGATATGGGCATTAGCCGTGGCGAAATCAATATCCCCGTTTCCTTTAAGCTTCCTGTTGAGTTTTATTTAACGGATAATGGCTTGACAGTTGAGGCTTGCTGTAATGAAATAGAATATCCAAAAAGTCTTGCAACATTACAGTCGATTAAATTGTTTTCAGGCTTTGGTATCTGTGGTGAACGTGCAGAAAGCTTTATTTTAGCTGATGGTAACGGTAGTGTTTCCTTATTAGAAGAAAATGCTGATGAGTTTATTACAGTTCCTATTTATGGTGGCGACCTTACAGTTGCTTCTAAAAATGAAAGTAACCTTTCACAATCATATCGTCTACCTGTTTGTGGATATAACGCGAAGGGCGGCTCGTTTTTTGCAGTTGTTGATAGTGCGGCAGAGGCTGGGTATGTAAATGCAGAGGTAAAGGGTACTACAAATAAATCTGATGCACTTTATTATTCCTTTGATATTGAAGCTATGGATAAGCTATCTATTAGACCCGGCTCTAATATATCTGATGTAAACTATTATTCGGGTAAGCAACTTACTGTTAATCCTGTCGTTAGCTACTACTTTACCGATGGTGTTTTAAATACAAAAGATCTTGCTTCAAAATATCGAGAGGTAGTAAACAATACATTAGATTTAAAGGATAAGAAGTCAAATGGCGACCTTATCTGGCTTGAATTTACAGGCTATGAAATGATTAATACTACCGTAATGGGTGTTCCTACTCAGAAAAAGGTTGTTCTTTCAAAGCTTAGTGATATAGAAAAAGCTGTTAATGAACTTCATAATAATGGTGTAAAGGGACTTAATATCCGTCTTAAAGGCTTTGGAAACTATGGTGCTAATCACGCTGCAGCTAATACCTTCGAGCTTGATAAAGATGTAGGAACAGCTGACGAACTTAAAAGACTTGCAAAGACATTAAACGAAAACGGCGGAAAGCTTTATCTTGAAAACGATATTTCTTTTGCATATAAAGATTATTCGTTCGATGGTTTTTCTCCAAAAAATGATGCTGTATATTCGTTAAGTGGTTCACTGTGTTATAAATCGGATTTTGATTTGGTCGAGCTTGATTTTAAGAAGAAAGTAGATACTAAATATATAATTTCTTCACATAATTACCTCTCTTATATGAAAGGCTTTACCCAAAAGTATCTTAAAAAGATAAACGATAAGGATATAGGCGTTTCATGGAGTGCTGGCGGTAAATGGCTTTTCTCAAATTTTAATGATAAAAACGTATTAGACCGTACGGATGCTTTAAATAATACAGTTGCAACCTTAGAGTATTTAAGTAAAAACTATTCGTCTGTTATGACTGATGGCGGAAATTTATATGTTATTCCGTTTGCTGACTGTATAACTAATATACCGCTTTACAGTTCAGAATATTCGATTAAGAGTTTCGAAGCACCGCTTTATCAGTATTTGCTTCATGGTATGGTTGATTATACTGGCGAATCTATTTCCACGTCGCTTTACAGTGATAAATTAAGGACAAGGTCAGTTTCTTTGGGTGCAGGTTTCTTATATTCTTGCGTAACCGAGGTAGATGCATACAGGGAACTTGATTCGTATAAAAGATCAGGCTTGTTTGCACCTGATATTACTACTCTTACAAATCAAATTATAGAAGACTATAAGCTTTATGGTAGCTTCTATAAACATAAGGCAACTTCGAAAATCACTTCAGTTTCGGAAATTTCGCAAGGTGTTATAAAAACTGAATATAGCAACGGGGATTTCAGTATTGTTAATGAAACTAATAAAACTGTTAATGTTTTAGATTTTGAAATAGCAGCAAACAGTTCGTATTTATCGGAGGTGAAATAAGTGAAATTTAATGTTTTAAAGTTAAAGCTATCCACCTTTGAATCAAAACAAAGAATATCGGGGTATCTGTTTTGTATACCGCTGATATTCGGTTTGATAGCATTCTTCATTCCAAATATAGTACGAACATTTATATTTTCAATAACTGATATGACCTTGACCGATAACGGTTTTGACCTTTCTTTTGCAGGTTTTAAACATTATTATACTGCACTTTTTTCTAACGAAAAATTTAACGGTTATGCCATTAAATCTCTTGGTAATATGCTTCTTGATTTGCCGATAATACTCATTTTCAGTATATTTGTGGCAAGCGTTCTTAATAAAAGGTTTGTTGGTAGAACATTTGTAAGAAGCGTATTCTTCTTAACAATTATTTTGTCTACAGGTATTGTTACAACCGTTCAGTCGAGCTCGGAATGGGGACTTATGAACACAGGTGCTGCAGCTGACTTTTTAGACCAGGGAGGGGCTAGTGCTTCAAAGATATTGGAGTCATTAAATCTCGGCGATGGTCTTATGAAGGTAATTACCTCGTCAGCAAATAAAATTTCTACAATTGTAACGGCTTCAGGAATGCAGATTTTACTTTTCCTTACAGCTTTTCAGGAAATTTCTCCTGAATATTATGAAGCCGCAGGAGTTGACGGTTGTTCGCAGTGGGAAATGTATTGGAAAATAACTATTCCGATTATGGCACCACAGATAGTTGTTAATGCAATTTACACTATTGCTGATTCTTTCATTCGTTCTGACAGTAAATTATTTAATTATATTAATAGCTTAGCGTTTGGCGGCAATCAGTATGCACTTGCAATGGCAATGTATTTCATATATTTGTTAGCGCTGGCGATAGTGCTTGGAATTTTAACCGTGGCTTGTATTAAATTCCTTAAAGCAAGTAAATAAGGAGGGAAATTGTATGAAAATCAGAAATATAAGTTCAGTGACACTTAAAAAGTACATATTAAAGACTTTGATTTCATTCTTTAGACTTCTTTTCTGCTTTGCAATGTGTTACATGATTTTAAAACCATTTGTTTCGCTCATACTTTCAGCTTTTATGTCACCCTCAGATTTGCTTGATATAAGGGTAGAAAAGGTGCCGCTTAAATGGAGCCTTTACTATTGGAAAGGTGCATGGGAAGGTCTTGGTTGGAGTACAGCAGGTCTTAATTCCTTTATAACCGCAAGCGGTGTTTCAATACTACAAGTATTAACAAGTGTTTTGGTTGGTTATGGACTTAGCCGTTTTAAGTTTAAAGGCTCAAATCTTTTGCTTTTCGGTGTGGTTCTTACGATGATTATTCCTTTTCAGGTTTATAATATTTCACAATATTTAACTTTTAGGGATTTTCCCATTTTTGGTAATCTTATAAACACACCTTGGTCGATGTTTATTTTGTCTGCTTCTTGTATGGGGCTTAAACACGGTGTTTATATTTATATTGTAAAGACCTTTTTTGACGGACTTCCTAAAGAAATTGAGGAGGCAGCATATATTGACGGTGCAGGTATTTTTAAAACTTTTACAAGCGTAATGCTGCCTAATGTACGAAATGTTATTGCAACAATTTTTTTGCTTTCTTTCTCTTGGCAGTGGACAGATACTGAATTTACAGGGCACTTAAATAATGTTGTTAATACATTACCTACACGAGTAACATCCTCATATATGCAGATGGCTACTGTTAAGTCCGCGCAGGATATATTAGGTACAACTATTGCGCAGGGTGCGGCAGTAATACTTATAATTTTGCCGCTTGTCGTTCTGTATATATTTTGCCAACGATCATTTATGCAAAGTATGTCACGTTCGGGATTGGCAAACTAACATATATGTATAATTACAAATATGGGGGTGGTCAATGCTCTTTTATTGATTTTGCCTTAAAAAAGATTTTTGAGGCACACAAAAAATTTAAGGAGATGTGGAATTATTATGAAAAAGATTTTTAAGACAACACTTGCAGCAATAGTTGCAGTAACTATGATTACATTAATTGCCGTTCCTGCCTTCGCTGCAACTCCTGCACCAAATTTTTCATCGGGTGAATATGTTGATTTAGTGCCTTTTATGGAAGAAGAAAAATATGGTAAGCAACAGGATGAAGAAGACGGTGTTCGTATGAATCTTACCAAAAAGAATAGTGGATATACTGCAAAGTTTAACAGTCAGGCAGTAAACTATGGTGTAAGGTTTAATACAGACATTTATAATCAAGACAGTGCTATGTTTGTACAGTGCGTACTTGATTCTGAGCAGGATTTATGGGATTCGGATAATGCAAGAATTTACGGCGGCCCCGTAATTCAGTTGGGTTATGGTAAAATAACACATCAGAATACTGATTGGAGTGGATATTTTAGCCTTTTATTCACAGAACAAGACGGTATAGATTTAAGATTTTCTGATAAAATCGGTAACGACCTTGTTTATCTCGGCGCAATTACAAGCGGCTTAAAGGTCAATTATCCGGATACTAATTCTAAGAACCGCGGAAAAAAAGATTATTTAGTTCAAATTAAATTTTCAAAAAAAGATATAACAGTTTGGGTAAATGGTATAGCTGTTATTGACGGTGTTAAGCTCAATAATTTGTATAACTCTACGGGTGCAAAAATACCTTGTACCGTTGAACGTCTTGAAGCGGGTATACATGCAAATGCAACAAGAACAACAGTACACGATTTCCGTCTTTATTGCTTAAAGGCGGATGCTAAAGGTGCTGCACTTAACACACCGACAAATCAGGGTAGCAATACAGGCACATCCTCCAATACAGTATCAAATAATAGCAATACCTCTGATACCAATTCAAATACTATGTCGGATACAACTTCTACAGATAATACAATTGACAACACCAATAATACAACTGATAATGTTGATAATTTGGAAGTGAACACCGACAAGGACTATATTTTAGTTCGCGGTGACGAGGTTGAATTCTTCAATTGGCTAACACCGGTTATCATAGCTGCTATCGTTGTTTTTGCATTAGGTGCAGTTTGCATAGGAATAATTTTTATAGTTTCTAACAAAAAATAAGGAGGCAAATATGAGAAAGAAGCTACTTAAAGACATGTTTTGTGTTGTTTTAAGCATAGCCTTAGTGCTTACAAGTACTCAACTTTGGAATTTGGTTTTGGTTGCTTCAAATGCTATTCCTAGTTTTGACGACGAAAAGCATAGCAAAGTTTTAGATGTGAGTTCAGTACTTTTCACGGAAAATAAGGTTACCTATCCGCTTGCCGATATAAAAGATAAATCTAAGGCTACATTTTCTGAAACAACAATTGTCAGAAATGATAATAACATTTTAAATACAACACCTGTTATAATTTTGGCAGAAACTGATTCTAATTTAACAGACGCAACAAGAGGGAATTTTAAAAACTCATATATTGTTATGTGGGCTGCAGTATCAGGTGGATATGCAATAGGTCTTCTCAATTCCGATACTAACGGGCCTGCAGTTTTTCCTAACAGCTTTTTAAAGTTTGCAAACCAGCAAAGTCTTACAGGGTTCCCCGGATATTCGGGACAGTATCCAAACGGTGGTTATGCTATTCCGAATAATCTTAAGGTAACCGCAAAGGTTGAAGGCGGAAAACTTTCTGTTTGGGTTACTTCCGACGGAAACACAAAGGAAGTTTTAAGAGAATATAGTAGCAGTGACTATAATATTACAGGTAGTGCTGCAGGCTTCCTAATGTCGCAAAAAATCAGTAATAACTATAACTATTCTGCATTGGTTTGGACCGAAAAGAACAATGTAAACAACGGTATTGCAGATAAGCCGCAGTTTGATAGTGATACTCAGGTCATTGCTCAGGAAATCAAAAAATCCACTTTTACAGAAACAAAAACTGTATATCCTTTGACTAATATTATTGATAAAAGCAAGATAACCTTTACAGAACAGGTTATACAGCGTGATGATAACAATGTATTAAACACAACACCAATTGTGCTTTTAGCAGAAACCGATTCAGATATAACTCACGATACAAGGGGTAACTTTAAAAATTCCCATATTGTTTTGTGGGCGGCAGCGACGGGTGGCTATTCAGTAGCCCTTCTAAATTCTGACTGTACAGGTCCTGCTGTTTGGATAGATAGCTTTAATGAATTTGCAGGACAGCCTAGTGTTACAGGCTTTGAGGGCTGGGGTGGTGTCTACCCGAACGGTGGACAGATTCTACCCAACACTCTTACAGTAACAACAAAGTTTGAAAACGGTAAAATTTCTGTTTGGCTTACAGACGGTGATAATACTATTCAGATTTTAGCTAATTATAAAAGTGATAAATTTAATATCACAGGGGCGGCTATTGGTCAGCTCACTTCTCAGAAAATTAGCAATAATTATAGCTACACAGCAAAAGCATGGACTGCTAAGGACAATTATTCAGAGGGATTACCAATATTTGATAAGAATATTCATACGGATATTCTTGATATGACAGGTATTGCTTCTGCAGATTGGGTTGGCTTTGAGTATAATGAAACCACAGGCGGTAAAATGTGGACTGATTTAATAAGCGGCGGTAATTCATCGCTCAGAACAATCGACAGTACTCTTACATATAAGGCGGATAATATTTACGGAAGCGGCTCAATAAAATATAAGACTTCAGGTTATTTGCCTAATCAGGCTTATCACTATGCTTATATTGCAATAGCAAAAATATCTGAGGGCAGTAAGGTGGGTTATTTAGCTCTTAAATTTGCTGCAGGCGGACAGAGCGTTAAGCTTTCATTTATAACTCCGGCGGGTGAATCTACCGCTGAACATGCTGTATTAAGCACTTTTGGTAGTGTTAATACAAGTATCGGTACTACACATAGCTTTGCTTATAGAATTAATACCGAGAATCATTTATTAAGTATTTGGCTTAACGGTATTGCTGTTTTGACTGATTTTGTTATTGATTCAAAATATACAGTAGAGGACCTTGCGGTCGGCTCAGGTAGATTCTATGCAAGCTTTCAATTAGATAATTACAGAGTTTGGAGATCTGACCCTGTTCCTGAAATTATTATACCCGTTCCTGAATTTAACCCTGAGACTGATGTTAATTTAGCACCCTATGCACAGGCTGCTGCATCTAATGTTTCTGGTGTATTAAAGGACGAAATGTTTATACTTTCTCAAACTCAAAATATAATAGGAAGTGCCTTTTTCCGTAAGGTTAATTTAGAGGGCGATGGTACAATGTACTACCATGCCGTTATAAACAATGATATTAAAAACCATTCAAGTGACGGTGTGTATGACGGTCCCTCTATTGCACTAGGTTCTGTAACCTATGATGAAAACGGCAAATCAGGTTATTTAGTATTAAGATTTACAGCACAAGACGGTATTGACTTTAGAATTACTGCCAGAAACGGTACAGACGCCGTTTATTTAGGCGCTATTACAAGTATGAAGTTTAAATATCCTGATACGGATAGCGCTGTAAGAAATGATGACACAAATTATGTGCTTGACGTTAAGATGAGCAGAAAATCAATTTCTGTTTGGGTTAACGAAAAGTGTATAGTAAATGATGTTAAATTTAATTCTTTTGGTGCAGATACCACCAAAAAGGTTACGGTAAATGACTTTATGCCGGGACTTATCTGTGTAAACTACACAGGTACAGTAAGTGATTTCTGGTTCTGGTGCTCAAAAGAAGATGCACCCGAATTAAACAGCAGTGCTGCTGCAGAAAAACCTGTATTTAATAAGGAAACACAAACTAACGTTACATCAAAAATGCTCGCAGTTATAGCAGGTAAAGATGGTGAATTTAAACTTGAAAAGAACGGTACACTTTCCATTAAGAGTAACAATGTAGGTGAAGGTGAAGGTACTGACAACGGTGCATATTTCAGTGCAGGTATTAAGAGAATTGGCACAATGTATATGCGTACTGTTATAAAGCCTGAACGTACCCTTGATGAAACTATTGCTACAACAGCAATATATGGAGGTCCTGCAATAAGACTTGCCAATGCTACAGCTTCTGTAGATGATAGTGGTGACCAGCACGGATTCCTTGACATTCTTTTTACTGAAAGAGACGGTATAGATGTTCGTATACGTGACCAATTTGGTTCTGACGTAAAGTATATGGGTGCTATTAGTATAGGTCTTAAGGTTGCTTATCCTGATACCAATACCTTCATACGCGGCACAGGCGAATATGAAGTTGTTGCAAAACTTTCTATGACAAGACTTTCATTGTGGGTGAACGGTGTTTGCGTTATCAACGATTATAAACTTCACAATATACTTAACTTTGATAACAACGATTACCGTATTGATATTCTTGATTTTGCACCAGGTATATTATTTAACGGTGAAACAGGTACTGTCGAAGAAACGAGTGTTTGGTGTGCAAAGGAAGACGTTAAGCCTACACGTGATACTGAGTACAGTTACCCGACTGCTTCTTAAATGAAAAGGAGATAATATTTATGAAGACAATATTTTTAAATAGAATGTTTATGAATATTCCTGCTGCAGTGCGTGATGGTGATATTTATTATGTGTCGGCCGAGGAAGCAGATAAGCTTAAAAATCTGCTTACAGTATTTTCGTTTTTGGCAATAGTTGGCGCTGTTTTGGTTGCAACAATAGTTGTATTATATGTTGTAAAATCACACATAGCGAAGAATAAAAGAAAAAGGCGGTGAGGATACAAGATGATGAAGTTATTTAAAAAAAATACTAATGCAATAATAAGTGTAATATTAGCTTTGGCTGTATTTGTTTCTTCAACTGTCGGTGTTTTAGTTGTTACCGGAATACTTGATAAAAGTTTTTTAATTGATGTTTTAAAACCTTTTTCCGATAAAAATGATACTCATGATGATGTGCCGGATGACGAGCCCGATTATCCCGATATTCCTGATTATAATGAACCCGACAGTCCTTGGATACCCGAGGATGAGGCACCGTCTGTAAATCCAGGCTATACTACAACCTCTGAAATAGGTGAGGTTTTCCACGACCAAGGTGGAATTTATATGTCACCCATTCAGCCTAAAAATACTGAACGTGCTACAATGCGTTTGCGTGTAGAGCGTAACAATGTAACCTGGGCAAAGATTAATATAAGTGATGACTATGGAAAATCATGGATATCCTATCCTCTGAAATATAATGCCATTGAGAAAAATGGGAATTTTGAGGATTGGGCAATTATGATACCTAAGCAAGCAGATCCCTATTATTACTATTTTTCGATTGGTAATGACGGCGAAGAAACAACACAATATTATGGTATTTACGGTATGACTACCGATAAAATTACAAGTTATAGCGATTGCTTCTTTGTACGTCCTGATTCAGACGTTCCTGAGTGGTCTTACGGTAAATATTGGTATGGTATAAACACTAATGCGTTTTATAATGCGGACCCTATGAATGATCCATCTGGCCAATATATCGATATGGCGTTAGGTCAGCAAATGAACAGCAATCACTACCGTGCAATGTTCGGCGGAGATTTGCAAGGCGTTCTGGAAAAACTGGATTATATTAAAAGTTTAGGCGTTGAAGGTGTATATCTTAATCCTTTAATGCCTTCATGGGATGCAGCCGGTTACGGTTGGCTTGAAACATATAGCATAGCTTCTCGCAACGGTAATGAGGAGGCACTTGCAAATCTTTGTAAAGCTATACATGACAGTGATATGCGTATAATGCTTGACAATGTTGTAGCGCTTTGGCCGGCTAACAGTGTTTGGGCAAATGACCCGAATTACAATATTTATCCTTTTGAAGGCTCATTGGCTTCTAAAACAAGTAGATATTTTGATATGTTCTTCTATAATATGTGGCCCGGTGATTATTTAAAACGTTTTGAGTCTATAGCTCCCGATTATAGCGGAACAAATGCTAAAAAGGCTATTTATAGCGAAAAGGGCTCACTTATTCCAAGGTATAACTCTAATCCTTTTAATGTTGATGCTATAAGATATGACTCGTCTGTGTATATTTGGGGCAGCGATACACCTTCGGAACAGATTGTCAAGGAAATGCAGACAGCAGCTAAAAACGCTAATCCAAATCACTTATTTATAGGTGAAAATGATAAATTCAGATATTACGACTGGGATACTACTTGGAATCTTCATTATGCTGATGCTCAAAGAGATATTTTCACTTTCAAAAGTACATTTTCGCAATACAAGAGAAATGCAATTAAGTATATGCAATCTATAAATAGAGCATCGGCTCTTTCAACATATAACTATATAGATATGATTGACCGTGACAGAATGCGTACTACTGTAAAAACGCAGTGGTTGCTTAATGCAGGTACAATTATTCAGATGACATATTTAGGCTCTCCTGCACTTCGTTTTGGTAACGAAACTGCAAGCGAAAGCACTATGTCACACAGACTTAATGCATTTAACTGGGACGAAAGCACCTGGAATTATGAAAACTATAATATGGTTAAGGCACTCGGTCAGTTAAGAAACGAATATGATTGCCTTAAAACAGGTGTTATTAAGTGGGGCGAAATTAATGATGGTGAACAATTTATGTCCTTTGCACGCTTCGATAACAAAAATACTGTAATAACAGCAATAAATCGCACCGAAGACACTGTTGAGCATACTATGGAAGTCAGACAGTTCGGCGTCAAAGACGGGGCAGTTCTTACCGATTATTTGACTGGCAAAAACTATACTGTTAAAAATGGTAAAGTTTCAGTAATTCTTATGCCTGGTGGTACGGTATTTGTAAACGATGGCAAAACAGCTGATTATCGTTGTAAGTATGAAGTTTATGACATTGATGTTAAGAATGCAAATATAATCACAACCTCACCGAACACTTTTGTTGTGACAGCTAATAAGGGTTCGTTAGATGGTAAAAATGATAAGGCAATGTTTGCTACCATCCCCTTATTTGGAAATTTTGGTTTTGAAGCTAATATTACTACCAATGACAGTTGCGGTGCCTTGGTTGTAAGAGCGTCAAAAGATTCGAATGCTTTGGCATACAGTATAGTAATAGACAACGGAAAACTTACCGTTTATGCAAGAACAGAGAAAGGCAAGAAGCCAAAGACACTTAAATCGTTAAATTTCAAGGATGGCAGTAAGATAGAAATAGTAAGAAATAATTCGAACAAATTTGCACTTTACCTTGACGGTGAAATGGTTTCTGGAACTACCGCAAATATTGCTATGGGCAATAAAGTATATGTGGGTTTTGCAGCTTTGGACGGCACGATAAGTACTAATAATATTTCTATCAATAATGCTACATCAAAGTATTGTTCTGACTTTAATTCTACTGTTTTGCCATCAACACTTACTCTTTCTGGTAATGGAGTTTTAGAAAATGGCGAACTTGTTTTAACCTCTAAAAAAACATTGTTCTCTAAGAGTGAGGATGCCATTTGCTATGCTGAAACTAAAGAAGGCGATTGGACAGCAAAAACGACATTTTTAGCAGAAATTAACAAGGATTATTCCATTGCAGGATTAATTGCAAAATCAAGTGATAACAACAAAGTATTTGGCGGCCGCACTTTAATTGATGGTAAACAGAAGATAGTATTATCCAGAATTGTTAACGATAAGTTGGCTGTATATGCATCTGTCGACGATACAAAGTCTAATTCTGCACTCACAATTCAACTTCAAAGAACGGGCAACTACTTTACACTTATTTATCGTTATGAAAATTCCGATTGGAAGCAACTTGACGGACGTATTTTTACAAGTATGAGTGATCCGAATGTCGGCATATATACAAGTGGCGATAATGTTGTGGCTAAATTTGATTCGTTTACACTTGGTAATATGCTCGACGGCGGAACTTCTGTAAATACTCCCCATTCAATTATTCCTTGGGCGACTAAAACTCAAGGTCAATATGATAATGTTTCTTGGCAATTCCCGTCATGGAAAGTTACAGGTAATGTTGATAACTGGGATTATGTATCCGGTGGTATTGAACAGAGCTCAAAAACTGTTGACGAGTATCTTTACGATATAAGAAGTGAACATACTGATTTTAGGGCAGAATGTACAATTCAGTTCAAGAGTAAGACCGGATATGTTGGAATGTTGCTTCGTAAAGTAAATACTGCGACAGATATGAATAACGGTTATCTTGTAAAATTAAATCACGGCGGTAAACTTCAACTTCTTAGGGGTAGCACAGTTTTAGCAGAAACAAAAGTTAAAATACCTAAAATGGGTCTTAGATTAGTTGCCGAATGCTCAGGTAATACCATTGCCGTTTATCATGGGACTAATTTAGAGTTAGCGTTTACAGTACAGGATAGTACCTATATGAAGGGCTACTTTGGATTTATGACTTCAAGGGAAAACGCAATAATCGGCAACTTTGATATATCTCTTAATGAATATAAATCATGGACAGCAGTAGCACCTAATTATCTGGGTGACAACAATATTTGGAGATTTTCCGCTGATGCTATAAATCTCAATATCGGCAAATCTTATGCGGTGGCTTCATTTAAAGGTTATGCCTATACTAATGTTGATGTGTCTGTTCAAATAACCGCCACACAGGATGAAACAGGTTACTCAGGTTTAACCTTTGGACTATCTGAAGGCATTTTACCGAAAGATAAAGGTGTTTCAGTTGCTATCAATGGCACTAATAGTTTAGTTGTTTTCAAGAATGGTGAAAAGGTCGCTTTTGCCGATATTACAATTAGTGATAAGGTATTGCTTAAAGTGACCGTACGGGATGGCAAATATACCGTATATCTTGATGGCAATAAAACTCTTGAGTGGACAGACTGCGAATTTAGCGGCGGTGCCATCTCTCTTTCAGGATATAATACCAAGACTGAATTTAAAAACTTCATCGTAAAAGATATGGTAAACGGATAAATTTGTCTTTTAAGTTGAAAAGTATAGCCGTAAGCAGCAAAATACTGCTTACGGCAGAACGAAATATAGCACATAAAATTAAATTGGCAAGGAGAAAATTTTATGAAGATTTTTGAAAAAATTCTTTGCATTGCAATGGCTTTAGCAATGTGCTGTACACTATTTACAGGCTGTTCAGATAAAAAAGAAAATAAAGTTGACCTTAACGGTTATGAGTTTACGATAGCTTCTCCATGGCTTGTAAATGATACAGCAGGCGCAACTCTTGCAACCTATGAAAGAGCTTTCCAAAAGCGAAGACAAGAGGTTGAACGTGAATTCAACTGTAAAATAACAATAATTAAACCCGAAAATATAATGCAGCAAATACTTGCAGGTGAAAAAGTTGCTGACTGGATTAACCAAACAACTTACAATGTTATGAATTATGCTGCCAGTGATTATCTTATTCCTTATGAGGATATCAAGGGAATAGATATTAAAAGCGATAAATGGATAAAGTCTTATAGCGATTTATTTACTATGGATGGTAAACATTATGCACTTAATTTCTTAAAGCCTGCTTCTGCCCGTAATATTCTTCTTGTTAATAAAACAATGCTTAAAGAAAACGGTGTAGAAGAAGATATTTATCAACTAGTTCGTGATAATAAGTGGACATTTGATAAATTTAGGGAAATGGCGCAAAAATGTACCAATGTGCAAAAAGGTACATATGGTGTTATGTTCTACGATGTTTATGAGGCATTTGCAAGCTTTATAGCCGCTAACGGAGCTAAAATTGCCGATATTAAAGGTGGTGCCGTTAAAGAATACACTACAAGCAAGGAAGTACTCAACGCACTTAACTTTGTTGATAGCATTTGCAACGAATATAAGGTTGTAAAAATTGATGACAAGCAACGCTCTGGACCTACTTTTGCTACATATACCGTTTCACAGGCACAGATCGCACAGCAGTTCCTTAACAATAAAATTGCATTCTATATGATGGATATGTGGGTCTCAAATCAACTTATTAAGCCGCTTGAACCTGAAATTGAATATGGTATGGTACCGATACCGATGGGTCCCGATACTGATAAATATCATTCTTCATCCTTTGGTGCAGATGCTTTCTGTGTAACAAAAAATAATAAAGACCTTGATAAAGCAGTTGTTATTATGAATGCATTAGCAGAGCCTGCTGAAGGCTATGAAGGTGACGAGTGGGTAGAGGATGCAGTTATAAACGACTACTTCCAGGAAGGTGATACAGATAGTTTTGAAATGTATAAAATCTGTATAGAAAATATGACTTACGATTTTATGCGTACAGAAGGTACAAATGACCTTTATGGTGAGTTTGTAATTAATTGCGGTTTGAATCCTATTTTCTTCCGTAAGACTTCTGTATCTTCAGCCCTTCAGTCATTTAACGGTGTTCCCACTAACCGTCTGAATGAGCTTTTTGGTTTTGAGAGTAAGAAATAATTTTATTTGAGGCGATTTTTTATGAATGTTGGTGTAGTAATTTTACATTGCAGAGAAGGATTAGAGGGGAAATTTAAAGTTTCAGCTGAGCAAGGCTTTAAGCACTGCCAGTTTATAAGCTGGTCTCCATCCCTTTGGACAGATGACGAGGCTGAAAGGGTTTCTTCGTACAGCAAGAAATACGGCATAGAAATCACTGCTTTCTGGTGCGGTTGGGAAGGTCCTAATGCATGGAACTTCTATGAAGGTCAGGCAACACTTGGTTTAGTGCCCGAAACTTACCGCCATGCACGTATTAAAAATTTGGTAAACGGCTCTGATTTTGCCAAAAAACTCGGCGTTACCGATGTTGTTACACATATGGGATTTTTGCCTGAGAATCCCAACGAGAGGCTTTATACCGATGTTGTTTATGCAATTAGATGCATAGCCCGTCATGCTGCTCAGAATGGTCAACGACTTTTGTTTGAAACTGGTCAAGAAACACCTGTTACACTTCTCAGAACTATTGAAGATGTAGCTACAGGTAATCTCGGTGTAAATCTTGACCCTGCTAACCTTATTCTTTACGGTAAAGCAAATCCCGTTGATGCTTTGGATGTTTTTGGTAAATATGTTTACGGTTTTCATGCAAAGGATGGCTTTTATCCTACAAACGGAAGAGAGCTTGGACGTGAGGTGCCTGTTGGTGAGGGTAAGGCAAATTATCCTATGCTTATCAAAAGATTGCACGAATGTGGCTATAATGGCTCTCTTACCATAGAACGTGAAATTTCAGGCGAACAGCAAACCAAGGATATCCTAAACACAAAGGTATATTTAGAAAAATTATTGGCTGAGATTGAAGCGTAATTTCTGAATTTGTTGGCAGCCAAATAAGTTTTGGCTGCCAATTTTTAAAATGGAGGCTATTATGAATAGCATTTTTGATAAATCTAAGTGGATTTGGTACAAGGAAACCTGTATTAATCAATATGTAGATTTTAGGTGCTACTTTAATCTTGATAATACAGATGAAGTTTATTTACATATAAGTGTGGATTCAAGATATGCTGTATATGTAAACGGAGTCTTTGTGCCTGCTTTTCAGTATGCTGATTATCCTGAATATAAGGTTTATGACAGTATTGATATTTCCTTCTATGTGGGTTTGGGTAATAATAGTCTTGTAATTATTGGGTACTATCAGGGTGAGGATAGTACGGTATACCGTTTAGGTGAAGCGGGACTTATTTTTGCAATTACTAATAAAGAAAATATAGTGACGTTTAGTGATAATAAAACACTTTGCAGACAGTCATCTGACTATACAAACGGAAAAATTGAGAGAATTAGCGAACAGTTATCCTACTCATTTAGATACAATATGGCAAACTATGATGGTTTTAAGGAAACTGATTATAAATGCAATGGCACTTGGCAAAACGCTATTGAACAGGATAAAAAATGCGAACTGTTTAGCCGTCCTATAAAGCAAATGATTGTTAATAAAAGTATAGATACTTATGTAATTTCGCAAGGCGTATTTAAAGATACAATTGACGAGAGCAATCCTTGCGGAGAGATAATGCAAACCGCATTTTTAGGTTTTTGCTCATATAAAAAAATTGGACTCCCTTGGAATACAACAAAATTACCAAACGAAAACGGTATAAATATTGGATGCGATCTAAAGGATGCTGACGGTATTTATTTAATTATAGATTTAGGCAGAGAAGAAGCTGGTGTTTTCGACCTTGACATTGAACTTCCCTTTAATACAAAAATTCTTATTGGCTATGGTGAGCATTTGGAGGATATGCGTGTACGTACAAGTATTGACGGTCGGCAGTTTGCGGCGGTTTATAACGGAAAGACAGGCAGAAACCGTTTTACATATACCTTTAAACGCTTTGCATGCAGATATATTTCACTTCATATTTATGCTAACAACTTTAAACTTTATTATGCAGGCTTAAAAACTACACCGTATCCGCTTATAAAAAAGACAAATATAAACAATCAAGAGGGCATACATAAGCAGATTCTTGATACCTGTATCAGAACGCTTGAGCTTTGTGTTCATGAACATTATGAGGATTGCCCATGGCGTGAACAAGGACTTTACGCTATGGATTCACAAAATCAAATGCTTTTCGGATATAGTGTATTTAATAATCCCGAATTACCGAAAGCCGCTCTTAAACTTTTGGCGCTCGGTCAAAAGGAAAACGGACTGTTAGAACTTTGCGCTCCTGCAAGGATTTCTCTTACTATTCCTGCTTTTTCGCTTTGCTTTATATCAGCATTAAAGGAATATGTAGAGAATATAGGCGATACTAAATTTATAACTGAAATGCTTCCAATAGCCGAAAATGTGCTTAAATACTTTTTAGGCAGAATTGATGATACAGGCTTGGTGCCCTTTATTAAAGATAATGGGATATGGAACTTTTATGAATGGAGCGATGGCTTGAGCGGCGGTAATTTGAGTACCGACGGTAGAGTGATTTCGCTTTATGATGCACCACTTAATGCCTTTTTATTGATTGCGTTGAACGATATCTTATGTTTAATTAATGTCGCAAATTTAAAGGATAAGTTTGACTATTATTCTGTTTGTGCCAATAAATTAAAGACGGCACTAAAACAGTTTTATGATGAAGATAAAAAACTATTCGCATCATTTTTTTCAAATGTCGGCTTAAAACATTACGCCGAACTTACGCAATGCCTTATGGTGTGCGCAAATGTTTTAGATGATAGCGATGCTGAAAAAGCACTGCTTGATTGTGTAACCGAAAATAAAGGTTCTCTTGTACATACAACCCTTAGCTGTACGCTTTATAAGTATAAAGCACTTTTAAAGCATAAAGACCGTTATGGCGATTGGATAAAGCACGATATCGAAAATATATGGGGTAAAATGCTCTATCATGGTGCTACAAGTTTTTGGGAAACCGAACAGGGTGCCAATGCATTTGATAGAGCAGGTAGCCTTTGTCACGGTTGGTCAGCAGTGCCAATTTATTACTACTTTAACGGTTGAGGTATATATGAAAAATACAAATAAAATCATATCGGCTTTTTGTGCTGTTTTCCTTTTACTTTGTTTTGTGGGATGTGATGAAACAAACAAGGATAATAATTCAGAGGCGCAAAACTCTTTCGCTTTACAGCAGTCGGAAACACCAAGCAACGGCGAAAGCAACGTAACAAATAACAATAATGATATACAAACTAATTCTTCATTCGATAATAATATTCAACACTTGCCTGATGATTATGTAAATAATGCAGATTTTGATGATGAAATTGATAGCGATGATTTAGACGGAGTCATCAAGGATGACGAATCGCAAAGTAACGATAGTTCACAAGAGAACAAACCGTCAAAAAATGGTGAAAAAATCGAGTATGACGATAATTCTGGTTGGAGTAGTGGCTGGAATTAAAAAAGAGGTTGATTTATGGATATTTTGTTTCACGATCAAGGATATAAATATTTTTATCCGTTAGAGCCAAAGAATACAGATAGTGTTACAATAAGGCTTCAGGCTGATAGAAAACTAAAATCTGTTGTTTTATTGCTTAAAGAAAAGGATAGCAAGCAGATAGAAGAAATTGAACTTAAATATGAAAAGCAGGATGTAATTGAACGCTTTTCTCTTTACGTTTGTGAAATTCCGCCTAAAACAGATCCGTACCGATATTGCTTTAAGTCAGAAACCGAGGACGGTACTGTAAAATACCTTAATGTTTTTGGTGAGAGTGACGAATTGAATATTAAAAGCGGATTTTATGTAATTCCGGATTTTACTACACCCGATTGGTCAAAGGGTATTTTCTGGTACTCCGTTTTGCCGCATGCTTTTCGTAACGGTAATCTGTTAAACGATAAAACTGGCGAGATTGAGGCAGTACCCTTCGGCGGTGGCGTCTGTCATCCGTATTGCAGTCGCTATTGCGGTGATATTGAAGGCGTTAAGGAAAAACTTGATTACATAAAAGACATCGGTGCGGATGCGGTTTATATGAATCCTTTATGGACTTGTAAGGATGCGGCAGGCTATGGACCCGATAACTTCGATATGCTTGACCCTGCTTACTGTAACGATAAGGAACTGTCAGAGTTCGTAAAGACAGCTCATGAAAAAGACTTAAGGGTTATGCTTGATGCAGTTGTGGTTTTCTCTACTACAACCAGCAATCTTTGTAATCAAAATGATGAATGGATTCAGAAGGGCGCATTAGTAGACCAAAATAGCAAATTCTGTGATTATTTTCACTTTAAGAGGTGGCCTGATGAATATCAAAATTATTTTGCATCGCTTTTGTTCGATTTTAATAAAGACATTGTAAAAGACTATCTTTACAGAAATGAAGATTCTCACTTACAGCGCTATTTAAAGCCACCTTATAATATTGATGCCTGGCGTTTTGACTCGTCTGATTTGCTTTGGGGTGAGGGGCTAAATGCAGTTCAAATAGCCGCCGATATAAAGACTTACCTTAAAAAGATCAATCCCGATATGTTGTTTTTGGGTGAGAATTACGGCAATATGGATGAGGGTGTGTGGGAAACCTGTTGGAATATGCACCATCTTTTTAATCTTCGTGAATGGATTTTAAAAAAGTATGATATGAAATTTTTCCTTTGGAAGATGCGTATGTCTCTTAACGAACGCTCAAGACCGTTAGCACTTTCAATGTATACTCATTTTGATACTCACGATGTACCACGCCTTTATCCTCAAGTGGACGAGAAAGAGCGACTTCTTTCGGGTATAATCTGTCAAATGACTTATCTTGGAAGTCCAACTCTATATTACGGTGATGAAACAGGGGATAAAAATCTTAATATTGGTTATTATCATAACTTTAATTGGGATACAGATAGTTGGGATACCGACTTTTACAAATATTATAAACTACTCGGTACTCTACGCCACGAAAATAATGTCTTTAAAAAGGGAATTGTTCGTGTAGGACTTATAGATAATGAGCGCGAACTATTGTCCTACGGCAGATTTGACCAAAACGGTGCAACTGTTACTGTTGTTAATCCCAATAAGGTGATAAAAGGTCTTGAAATACCTGTCGATATTTATGATATCTCTGACGGAGCAACACTTACCGATATTATATCTGGTATGAAATACACGGTAGAAAACGGTGTTATTACAGCTGATGTTTTAGGCGGCGGTGCAGTTTATGTACTTGATTTAAGAGAAGACTTCCCAAGCCTTTTGCAAATTACATATCCGGATACTCTAAAAGTAAATGGTATAAAAACACCTGAAAGAGATTGGAATTACCGTATTGAGCTTTTAAAGAAAAGTGGCGATTTTAAACTTGTTGTCGGTGACAATGCGGAAAATGGTATATATTTGTCTTATACTAATAAAGCTTTAAGTTTTGGTCGTATAGTTTCTGATGAAAAAATACCGTTCTTTACTGAAAATGCAAATACCGATGATATAACTTTGCAGATAGAACGAATTGGTACACGTTATAGAGCGTTTTATTGTGTAGATGATGGTATTTGGCGGTTGCTCGGTGAAAATCTGTTTGCATCATTTAATTCACCAAGCCTCTATATTAACGGTATTGTAGAAAAACAAAGCTTCGGCAATATTGCTTTTGGCGGTAATGATTTATTTGTACCCATAAGCTATAAAGGTTTTGACGGTGAATGGGATAAATTAAATTCAAGTCGTGATCTTTTAAAACTTCAAACATTAGATTCTGCAGATAATTACGCCTATGTAAACGGCGGTATTGAGCGTGTGGCAGATGGTTTTGGTACATTCGTTTATCATAAATCGCTCAAAAATTTTAAAATTAATGTATCGCTTTTACCACTTGATGACGGGGAATGCGGAATCCTTTTCGGTGCAGACAGTAATGCACAGGGCGGATATAAATTTTTCCTTAATAAAAACGGCGAATATTCATTATGTAATAATGGCGGTTCCATTATAGACGGTATTGTACCGATAGATGAATTTGGCGCAGACTTTATTATTGAAGCATTTGCAAATAGTCTTGTTCTTTATCATAACAATAAAGTTATATTTTTTGACCGCTTGGGCGATGTTTCGGGCTATATAGGTTATTTTGGCGGTAAATATAAAGTGTTAAACTTTATGGTTTGTGATTTGTCAGAGGGCGTTACCACCCAAAATGTTTTTTGGAATATTAAGGGAAATAAGGCCGCATTTAAAGGAACAGGTCTTTTAAGTGTTAAGGGTAGAGCATATAGTGACTTTAAGGCATCCGTTAAGATTAAAATTGCCGAAAATACCGAAAAATTGGGTTGTGCGGGAATTTTGACGGCGGCAAACGAAAGCTTACTTCCTCGCTATGACGGACTATTCTTTGCCATATCGTCTGACGGAAATCTTGTTGTTAAGAGTAATAGTAAAATTTATTATAATGAGCTTATTAAGAATAAAACTGATGAGTATTTGCTTACGGTCCAATGTACAAACGGTGAATACAACTGTGCTATAAACGGTGAATATCTCTTTAGTTTTGGTTTTAAGGAAAAAATGGGTGGCGCAGTATCGCTTTGTACCGAAACAGCCGATGCATTGTTTGAAGACTTTAATATTATGGTTTAGCGGTAAAACGTTCATTAAAATTAATAACAAATACATAGTGGTGAATGATCATGACTATAATTTACGGAAAAGATAACAATATAAATTTCAAATTCAGTGAAGGTTGCGATTTTGTTTTAGAATTAGGAAAAGAACGCAAGAATGACGAAATCCACATTTTACAGCTTACAGATATGCAGATTATCGATTCTTCACGGCAACGAATCGAGCGTAGACTTCGTCACGATGAAATCGCAGCTTGGGGAAGAGATACCATTAAGGGCAACTGCTATGACCATATAAGCAGCCTTGTTGCCCAAACAAACCCCGATTTAATATTTATAACGGGTGATATCGTTTACGGCGAGTTTGATGACAGCGGTGAGGTTTTAAAGGATTTTATAGGCTTTATGGATAGTTTTGAAATTCCTTGGACTGCCGTTTACGGAAATCACGATTACGAATCTAAAATCGGTATAGAAAAGCAGTGTAAGATGTACGAAAACGGTAAATACTGTATGTTTAAAAGGGGTACTGTTAGCGGAAATTCTAACTTTACACTCGGTATTTCTGTTTGCGGTGAACTTAAAAGGGTAATGTATATGCTCGATTCCCACGGTGCTTTAAGAAAGCGGGACTTGCTTCCCGACCAGATAGACTTTATGAAAGCTAAGGCTTCTGCCATTAAAGAAAAATACGGTATGATAGCCGAGGTTTTTTTGGCTTTTCATATTCCTGTTGATTTTTTTAAAAAAGCTGCCTACTCAAAGGGTTATGCTACCGACGAAAAACCGCACTTTAATATCGGAGTAGATGTTAAAGCAAAAGATGGCGATTTCGGCTTTGATTATGAAAACGGCGGTACTGGCGGATATGTAGAAACCAACGAAAGCTTTGCCGAGTTTTTAAAAATTGCTAACATCAAGGGTGTTTTTGTTGGTCATAATCATAGCCGCTGTACTGTAATAGAATATAACGGTATAAAATTGGCATACGGTCTTAAAACCGATCAATACGATTATCATACAAGGGGCATTATAGGTGGCACACTTATAACAGTAAACCGTGAAAACAATGATTTTAGGGTTCAGCATATTCAGTCACTTGTGAAATTCAATCCTTTTCCGGCACTCGCTCCCTCGTACAAAGACTTTTTTGTGGTATAAAATAGAAATAAATAATCGTAAAAGATTAAGGACGAAGGATTTAAATTCAATGGGATATATATTTTATAACAAAAGGGATTTTTAAAGGCTCAAATTACATTGAAAAACTTAGATAAGTATTTTCTGTTTTGACCCCCAAAAAAATAAAATATCATACAAATTTACACCTTTTGTGAACAAATATGCATTTGTTTTGTTTGCTTTTACTGATAAAATAATAATATAGTTTTATACTATAGGGGTGGGAAAAAGTTTTAAAGGAGTGATATGTAATAAATCGATACACTCATGTAAAAGGGATTATTTTGCCCCAAAAAAATATTTTAGGAGGAAAAAATATGAAAAAACGTTCTTTATTGGCATTTGTACTTTCTTTTGCACTAATTTTAAGTGTTTGCACATGTGCATTTGGTGGGGTCGTTGCTTCGGCTGCAACTACGGCACCGTCTTATGACCCATGGTCGAGTGAAAAAATCACAACATACGGTACGCAGTTATTTACCGAATCTTTAACAGTTTTAGATATACCTGAATATGATACATCAAAAGCTGTATATACTAAAACAACCGTAACAAGAAATGATAATAATATACTTAACACAACACCTGTTATACTTTTAGCTAAAACAGATTCTGATTTGACTCATGCAGAAAGAGGTAATTTTAAAAATTCATACCTTGTAATGTGGATGGCAGCAAGCGGAGGTTATGCTATTTGTTTACTTGGATCTGATGTTACAGGTACAGCAGTCTTTCCTACAAGCTTTTTGAAATTTGCTGACCAAACTTCAGTAACAGGCTTTGCTGGTTACGGCGGTGTATACCCGGGTGGCGGAGCTTCAATATTAAATTATCAAGAGGTAATCACTAAAATTGAAGATGGAAAAATTTCTGTTTGGATGAAAGATAGTGCAGGTAATGTTAAGGAGATACTTCGAGAATATTCACATGCTGAATATAATATTACAGGACCCGCTGCCGGTTATCTTACTTCGCAGAAGATTAGCAATAACTATAACTATGCTTGTGAGGTTTGGGTAGACGGAATTGTTGAAGTAGTTGATCCTAACGCACAGCCTAAACTCGATGAAACAACACAGAAAGCTTTTGTAAGCGAAATTTCTTCCGGTATTAAGTCGAATACCGCTATGGAGTTATATGATATTGACAAATATGTAGCTGACGGTGCTACTGTTTATACAAAGACAGTTGTTAAGCCTTCTTGGGGCTACAATGATTATAGCGGTCCTATAGTTGCACTTGCTGCAACCGATTACAAGGCAGACGATACCGATACAAAGGATTACTATTTAGGCGTTTACTGCCTTGGCGGTCACGGTTGGGGTATTGCTGTTGCTAATGATCGTAATCAGGTAGGCGGAACCTATGTTAAGTATAATATGACTTATTCAGATGGTACAATGCAGTTCCCGACAGATGGCCTTGAAATTGTTTCAAAGGTATCAGACGGTAAGATTTCCGTTTGGATAGATGGTAATCTTGTACTTGAGAATTATTCAAGCACTAAGTATAACATCACCGCTCCTGTTTTAGGTGCTTGTGGTTTAAACACAAATGGCTATTCACTTAATGGCACAAAGGCTTGGGTTGATAATGCTGACTACGGCTATTTAGGTGACCTGAATGCAGATCTAGAAATCAACATTCTCGACCTCGTTAGAGCCAAAAAGATTTCTGCTAATATTGATGGTGCTTCTGCATTTAACGATAATGTTAAGGCGTTTAACTCAGAGGGCACAATCGGTTCGGCTGAGCTTATTCAGATGAGGCAGTACCTTTTAGGTGTTATTGATAAATTCGAGGTTGCTATTGAATATGGTGAGGATACAACCCCTGCTGAAGGATTGCTCTAAACTTCAATGATTTTTACCTTGTAATAACTGTAAAAGTCAGACTCGCCATAGCGTGCCTGACTTTTTTCTATGAATATGTTTTAGGAGGAGCTAATGTTTAAAAAAATTCAAAAGCGTTTATTCGTTATTTTGCTTACGGTTACCATAATCGCGGCAGAATGTGCGGTATCATTTTTCCCCGTAGCAGCAGCAAGTTACAGCACAAATGACGGATATTTCCATGACCAAGGCGGCGACTATATGTCGCCTGTGGCACCCACCTCTTCACAGGCGGTAACCTTAAAGCTTCGTACACCGTCTGCTGATTCAAGTAAAAATGACAAGATATATATACGCTATACTACTAATAATGGTGATAGTTGGACTGATATTTCTATGACAAAAACAGGCTCGATATTAGACGGCATATTTGATATTTGGCAAGGAACTATACCTGCTACAAGCAGTCGTTATTATTATCAGTTCAAGTTAGTTGATGATGGTTTAATATGGGATACTACAAATTATTTTGGGTTAGGCGGAAAGAGTAGTAGTCAGCTGCCAATCGCAAACTGTTATCAGGTATGGCCGAATTTTTCGACGCCTGAATGGTCACACGGCGCTTATTGGTATTATGTAGCACCAACATCTTTCTTTAATGGTGACAGCCTTAATGATATAGGTGGGGATATGTCTGACTATGCAAGCGGTAAAAAAATGAACGCTGACCACTACAAAGCTACCTATGGCGGAGATGTTAAGGGTGTCAGTAAAAAGCTTTCATACATAAAAGACCTCGGTTGTACAGGTGTTTATCTTAATCCCTTACATTTATCATATAATGCAATCGGCTATGGTATTATGAATAACTATATGCTTGATTCACAGTATACTACCGAAAACGAATATAAGCAGTTTGTGAACAGCGCACATAACAACGATATGCGAGTTATGTTCGATGTTTTGGCTCACTCCGTAATTGATGCTAATGTTTGGTTTAACTCCTATAATAAATATCCTGTAGTGGGTGCATATAATTCTGCAAGTAGTGCTTTCCGTAATATGTTCCATTTTGACAGTAACGGTGCTGTAACTAAATTTCTATCATCAAATGCGCTTGATTATGCAAATGATGTTACAAAGAATTTAATGTATAAAAATGAGGACTCTTATTTAAGCCGTTATTTAAGTGACGAATACGGTGCAGATGCTCTACGTTTTGATGCAGGTGCACATCTTTACGGAACAGGACTTACCATAAATCGGATAACCGAAGATTTAACTAGTACATTGAAGTCAAGATATCCCGATAAGCTTCTTATTTGCGAGAATTACTCCGATGATAGTAATTCTACATCGCATTTAACGAGTGGTTGGGATACCTGCTGGAATACGCCAATGATTTATTGGATCAGAGGTCTTGCAGAGGGCACGCAGACAATAAGTGGTTTTGTATATCGCAGTATACATGATGTACTTACTTGGCCGCGTGATATGGTGCTTTCCATGCAACAGCTTATAACCTCTCACGATCTTGAGCGTTTACAAAATTCAGCAGATGAAACAGGCAGAAGAATGGCAAGAATTTTCCAAATGACCTACGTTGGTTCTCCAATGCTTTATTATGGTGATGAAACCGATGCTGAGAGTCTTTACAACAGCAAGATAGAGCAATTTGACTGGAATAAAGATAACTGGAATATGAATACCTATAATCTTGTAAAGGGTTTAGGTCAGCTTAGAAATGAATATACCTGTCTTAAAAACGGTGTTGTAAAGTTCGGTCAGTCAGATAACGACGCAAAGACATTAAGTATGGCTCGTTGGGATAAAAATGGTGCTGTAATTTCTTTGCTTAACGGAAATAACTCTGCTGTGGATATGAGCGTAAACGTTGCGCAGTTTGAGGTTGCAAACGGTACAGTTCTCACAGACTATTTTACAGGCAAAACCTATACTGTATCAAACGGTAGCATAACTGCAAGCGTACTTGCAGGCGGTACTGTTTTGGTAACAGGCGGAAATACAGTTTCAACTATCGGCAAATACAACAAAACACTTTTAGGAGGTAGTGGCACTGCTACACTCGGTAGCGATTCAACTACCATTACATTAAGCGGCAAAGGCTCTGTTACAACCACATCCGACAGCGGACTTTTTGTATATAGCGAGGCTGACAGCGGTTTTGAGCTTGGAGCTGATGTTAGCACCACAGGAACAGTTGCACTTGCTTTGCGTGATACAAAAGATGCACAGTCAAAAGGCTACTATGCAGTAGTAAACGGTAGTAATAAAACTATTTCTGTTTATAAGCGTGAAGCCAATAATCAAGCGTCAACACTTGTTACAACCGCAAATTATACCGACAGTATCCTTAAAATTAAGCTTGTGAGAAGCGGTAATAATGATTTTAGTGTTCAGACTTTTGAAAAATCCGCTTGGACAACTGTTGCTAATTCACAGGTTAAGTTCTCATTAAGTTCAAAACTCTATGCGGGCGCAATCAATTTAAGCGGTACTGCTACAATAGGCAATATGGGTATTACTATTTATGACAACACCTATTATGACGGATTTATAAGTGATAAGATAGTTGCGGAATCCGCTACTTATACTGTACAAAACATTTCACTTGATAAGACTGTTTATGGTAAAGCAAAGCTTTCTTCTGAAATCTACACAGAGAGAACAGGCAACACAAACGGCGGCTACGATGCGCTTATTGTACACCTTGGTAATGTAACACACACCAGTGCTTCTTGGAGCGAAGATGTAACAGGTGATTGGTACTTGTATTTATCCCGTGAATACGGCTTAGAAATGCGTGTTAAAAAGTTGGACGGTTCTGAATGGTATTGGGGTGCACATTATAAAACCCTTAATTATCCTGACAGTAATAGTCTTGAATTTAAAGGTCCGTATACCTTAAAATATGCTTTATCAAATGATAATTTAAAAGTTTGGATTAACGGACAGCTTATGTATGATTACGATTATACATCTTGGTTTTCTGTTTATAGCGGAAATGTTACGACCAAATTAAATTTCTTTGCTACCGGATATGGTATGACTGAAAGCAGAACTCCTGTTACAAAGGTAACAGATTACAAGGTCTGGACAGATGAAACGGATAATAATACCTTGTCAGCAAGCTTTGCCGCTTCGGGAAATTATACTGTATCAGGCGGCAAACTAAAATTCACAGCAAGCGGTCTCAACACCTATCTTAACACAGCTCCCCAAACAGACTGGACAGTTAAAACAGTTGTAGGCGCTACTTCGGGCTATGCAGGCGCAGCAGCCTATGCAAACGAAAATGACTTTATTTTAGGCGGAAGAAACGGTGGCAAAATAATCCTTGCAAGGGTAATCGGCGGCAATGTTGTTGCTTATGATGCTGTTGCAGATAAAAGAACAACAGCGGAATTGCAGCTACAACTTCAAAAGGTAGGTAACTATTTCTCGCTTTCATACCGTTATAATGACGAATATGAGTGGAAAACACTTTCTAACCGTATTTTCGCATCTTATACAACACTTGAATATGGTCTTGCGGCAAGCAATACAGCCGAATTTGATTATATTACCTTAGGTAATATGATTGATGAAGGTGTATCACTTTGCACACCTATAAGTAAAGGGAATGAGGTTGAGTTTAATTATTCAAAATTAAATTCTGTTACAAATATGGTAAAGTGGAATGCACCGTCAGGCACTTGGGAGAATGTTGCAGGCGGACTTTCACAAACAGGCACAAGTGAAAGCTATTATGTTACAAAATCACAGTTTGCTGATTTTAAAGCTGAGGTAACACTCGGTGTCAGTGGTAGCGGTTATTCAGGCGTTATTTTTGCAAGCGAAAACGGAAAAATAACAAATGGATATTCTCTAACACTTAAACAAAACGGAGTATTGTATCTTAATATAGATAATAGTCTATATGATATGAAAAACGTTTCGTTTGATGCAGATGGCAAGTTAAGAATTATAATTGAGCGTATAGGCGACAGAATTATTATTTACACAAATCAAAACCCTACGGTTGCATTTAATATTTTGGATACAACATATACAGAGGGTTATTTCGGATTTACAACCAGTAATGCAGAAGGTTATTTTGGGAATTATACAGTATTCTCATTAGCTGATAGTTGGACTGAAGAAACAACTACCTACATTGGTTCTGATAGAATTACTTATGCTGATAATTCCGTAAGACTGAATGCTAACAGCGAAAAGACAGTAGCTTTACATCAAAAAGGAATTAGCTATACTGATGTGTTAGCAAGTGTTGAGTTAAGCTACACTACTGCTGAAAACAGCTACGCAGGTCTTTCATTTGCTTCTACAGAGGGTACAAATCCTTTTGATAAGGGAATAGTAATAGCACTTAAAGACAATAGTACTGTTGTTGTTTTAAAGGATGGTACAGAGGTTGCATCAGAATTGATTACTGCAAACTCAAGTAATCAGCTCAGTGTAAGCATTAAAAACGGCAAATATGAGATTTTCTTTAACGACCTTATCGCACCTGTTCTTACATATTACGGCGGTAAAATGGGCGGTAATGTAGGTGTCGCTGCCAAAAATGTAGATGCAGCATTTACTAGCCTTATAATTGATGATATAAGCGGTACAAACGTATTTGATTCACTTGGATACTATAAAGCAAGTGTGAATTCTGCTTCTAAAAGTGTGGTTGAAGGTGAGATAGTAACTTTACACACTCCAACAAACAGCTTAGGCTATACAAATAACGGCTATTCATATAGCATTGTTAATAATTCGGGTCTGGTAAATACTGAGTATTTTGCCCTTAGCAGCTCGAATTTTGAGGCAGATGGTTGCTATGAGGTGTCAGGTATTCTAAAGAGTGGTGCGTATACTAGCAATAGTAATATGGATCTCTATTACGCTATTACAGTAGCATTCAGAAAGGTTACATATAGTGATGGTACATCAGGATATTTAAAGCTCGCTTTAACAAAGGCAAGCGGTGGTATTTCTATAATTTTTGATAACGATTATTATGAAGCAAATAATAGAAAATACCTTAAGTATGATGTTAAATATGATGACGGTACATACATACGAAATGACAATATAGATAATCGCTTTAGAATCATAAGTGATGATAAAACAGTTTCTGTATGGCTCAATGGTACTCTTGTTATAGATAGCTTTGATTATTCTGCTAAAGCTACAAATGTAGCACCCGCTGCAGGTATTGGATATAATTGTTGCAGATGCAATATAACTGATTTTACTATCAATAAAGCTTCATCCTCAAGTACTATAATTAAAAATGTAGGTACGAACGGGTTTATTACGCTTTCTAACGATTCACCAACAGCAGGCGAAAAGGTTACTATCACGAAGAACGGAATAATTGCAAGCGGTACATTTAATGTTTATTATCTTAATTATGATAAGGTTGAAAAGATAGTTGCTGAAAGAATAGGTTATCGTGAAGATGAATCAAGTGTAGATACATATAGCTTTGTTATGCCTGATACAGAAAATCCGGTTGTTATCACCTGTGATTTTACTGATGACACTACGGCTAATATTTCAGCACTTGGTGCACAATATCGTGAAAACGGTACTAAAGCGGATATTCGTTTTGGCACAAGATTGGGTTATAAGGTTACAGATGGCATTATTACAGTAAGTGATGTCGATTATGAGCTTATTGAAACCGGTACACTTATAACTACAGTTACAGCACTTAATACGGTGGAGGGTACACACGAAGAACTCGTAACACTTGGTTCAGAGTCACTTTGGGGCGAACAGCACAAATATATTAAAAATGTAAAACGCACAAAGTATTATGACTACTGTAATGAATATATTGATTTTGCTGTTTCTGTTACAGGAATAAGCGATTTTGATAAGGTTTATGTAGCAAGAGGATATGTGCTTACAAAGGATACAAGCGGAAATAATGTTGTATTCTACACAGATGTTATTTATCGTACTGTAAACGGAGTTAAATAAACATTTTTTGCTCACCGAGACAGTGGTGCCTTGGTGAGCACTTTTAGTGTGCTCGGCACGCGTAATAACTTGGTGGTGAAAATCCGCTACAGGCTTGGCAGTAGGAACTGTTAGCCGAAGACAAGGGCATCCGCCGTGAGACGGAGTCTGAAAGAAGTCGGATTCGGAGACTTAAAAGTGTCTCTGCGGGCAAAGCCTCGCTCTGACGAACAGAAACTGAATATAAGGCATTCTTTGTACTAAGAAAAGATTTAATGCTTACGGAAATGCTATAGAGGAATATATGCCAATTCAGAATTTATATGGATGATTGGAATAATGCGATATAGAATAAAGTATTTCTTAAATAACAGAGCGACGAGCTTGTGAAAAGCAAGTTTGGCGCTCGTTCTTTTTTTATTCGACAAAATAACACATAATTCTACATTTTAAAGGGGGCGGCACCGATGTACAGTATAAACCTTGCTGCATACAAAACAAGGGAAAGAATGAGCGCGCCATAGGCGACTGCAAGGTGAGTAAGTGAAAAATAAAAGAAGGCATAAGGTGAAGATATAGCTGTAAGGGGTTTAAAACTCCGAACAAGCTGTATTTTAAAGAAAGCGGGCTGTAATAATGCCCGTAAAATTAACGAAATTAAAGAAGAAAAGACCAATAAAATTGCCGCCCGAAAAGGCTTTGAAATTGGTCGGACCTTTTGCGTTCTGTATATAAAGCAGCTGCGGCGGCGGTGTAAATGCGGCTGCCGCAGCCCTCCGTATCAATCGTTTTTGAGATTTTCAGGAATGATTGAACGGAGGAAAATAAATTGAAAAGTATTTTTTTAGTATGGAAAGATAAAAACTGTAACGGGGAAAATCCCGAATGGATACATATGACTGCAAAAGAATTTTTTGAATTCAAGCAGAAGCCCGAAAACTCGGAAAGAAAATTTGTTCAGGTAGAGGATAAGAATTTGTCCTCAAAATACTCGGTTATCTTTATTGAGGCAAATAAAGAGCTGTATAAAAAATGCAATGCCGAACACAGCGAAGATATGCGCAGAAAAGAGGAAAAGAAAAAATACCCGCGCAGATTTGTATCTTTGGATAAGCTGCGGAGCGATGACTCGGAAACAGATAATCATGAGAGATATTCGGATAACAGGTGGGAGGAAGAATATATATTGGACAAGCTCCAAGCGGAGGAACTGCATAAGGCGATAGAGCAGCTTACCGAAAAGGAAAAAAGAACCTTTGAGGTAATAACGTTCGCCGTTTTGCAGGGTATCAGCGAAAGGGAACTGGCAGTATCTTTGGGTATTCCTCAAAAGACTTTAAATTGCCGAAAACAAAAAATATTTAACAAACTTAAAAAAATTTTCGCTCAAAACAAGTAAAACCGTACTGTAATATAGTAGAGGGCAAAAAAACGACCTCTGCGAACATTGAAAAAAGAATAGTACAGCGCATCCTTTACCTTCCTTCTGCTGTCGGGCAACCGATAAGCCACTTGAACTCTGTTCAGACGGTACGGCGCATCCGTAACGATGGCGATGACAGGCAGAAGAATTAAAGATACTTCCGTCACGAGCAATCGGGCGGCCCGCGGAGATCCCGGGGGTGGTGAGATTCCAATGAGGCAAAATGCATTGCCGGAGGGTGCGTTCCCAGTGTTCGGGGCGTCGTGGACAAATACGGACAAAACAAACGATTGATACTGAAATGACCGTAACCGTTCTTAAAAAACAGTTGCGGTCATTTTTCCTAATTGGTTTTACGGGAACGGTATAACGGCATACCGCTGCCGTAAGATCAATTAAAATATGGAGGTAAAATATTATGAAAACCCGTAACAGCGCATTCTACCGTGAGATATGTATTCTTAGGATACTTGTTAAAATGGGGTACATAGATAAAAAGGCTTTGCCCTACATTATAGATATAGCGGCAAAGGATTATAACAGTGATTTAATAGTTGATAACCGAAATATGTCTTAAATAAAAACATTTCAAAAAGATGCATTTAAGTCTGGATTTATTCGAACCTATGTGGTATATATTGTGTCGGAAAGGAGAGTGAAAAGCGATGGAAAGAACCGTGACGGCTATAAATGCTGCAACGCCCCAAGAGGGAAAGATAAGAACGGCAGCCTATTGCAGAGTTTCAAGCGATTCCGCCGATCAGCTTCACTCGTTCTCGGCACAGGTAAGATACTATACCCGGCTTATCGGGGATAATGAGTGTATGGAGCTTGTGGATATATACGCAGACGAGGGGATAAGCGGAACAAAGACAAAAAATCGAGACGATTTTTGCAGGCTCATAAACGACTGCAAAAACGGAAAGATCGACCGTGTACTTACTAAATCGGTTAGCCGATTTGCAAGAAACACGGTCGATTCTATTATGTACGCAAGATTGCTTAAAGAAAACGGCGTGAGCATACTGTTCGAGAAAGAAAATATAGATACGGCATATATGTCAAACGAGGTGCTGCTTGCGGTGTCCGGCGCACAGGCCGAGGAAGAATCCATATCTATATCCAAAAATATGATATGGAGCATAAACCGCCGAATGAAAAACGGAACATACCTTGCAAGCCATACTCCGTATGGATACAGAATAGAAAACGGCGAATATGTTATCGTAGAGAATGAGGCAGAGGTTGTAAAGCAGATATTTAAAAACTATCTTTCGGGCGTTGCAAAAAAGACAATAGCAGATATGCTCAATTCAATGAATGTGCCTAACAGAGAGGGAACGCCTTGGCAGAGAAGCACGGTTGAGTATATTCTCGGAAACGAAAGGTATACGGGCAACGCTGTTTTTCAGAAAACATATACCGACGCGGCAGAGCCGTTTAAGAATAAGCCCAATAACGGTAAGGTGCCGAAATATTATGTTGAGGATACCAATCCGCCGATAATCTCAAAAGAGGAATATGAGGCGGCGGTACGCCTTACCGAAGAAAGGAAAAACAGAAAGCCGTATGAAAAAACAGCCGACCGAACACTTAACGGTAAGATTTGCTGTTCGTGCGGCGGAACATTCGGCAGGAAAAAGGTTTCAGGAAAAGCATATTGGTCGTGCAATATCCATGAATCCCACTCGGATAAATGCAAGGCAAGGCGTGTACCCGAAGACGATATATACGAGGCATATATAACAGCAGTAAACAAGCTGCGGGAGTATAGGTGCGAAATATTGCTGCCTGCAATACAGCAGACGGAAAACTATATCTTCGGGCAGGCAACAGCACTCTTAAAATAAAGGAGATAGACAGGGAAATCGCGGAATTAAGCGATAAGAATATCCTTATAACAAGACTTCACTCAAAGGGTATTATACGGAGCTTTGAATACTCGGAACAGATATCCGCAGTAAATTCCAAGATAACCGCATTGAGAAAGGAACGCACAAGGCTCTTTGAGGAAAGAGATGAAAACGGCACACTTTCGGGGCTGAAAACGCTTAATAACAGGCTTGCGGATCTAAAGAAAACATTAACGGAGTTTAATTCCGAACTGTTTGCCGAAACGGTTAAAGGCATCACCGTTCAGAACAACGGGGAAGTGCGGATAGAATTTACAGGCGGACTTACAGTATCCGAAAAAATACCGGACAGGAGAAGGTGCAGAGAAAAATGAAAAACAGGAAAATACCCTACGGCTACGAAATGAAGAACGGAGCTGTTATAATAAACTGCGCTGAAGCGGAAACGGTTAAAAACATATTTTCGGAATATGTGAACGGTCTTGTGTTAAAGGATATTGCCGCGACGCTTAAAGCGCAGGGTGCGGAATATCTTCCCGGAGAAACCGATTGGAATAAAAGCCGTGTCAAAAGAATAATAGATGACGCAAGGTACTGCGGGAACGAAAAGTATCCCGAAATAATATCCGCTGAATTGTATGGCGCAGCGGCCGGTATAAAGCAAAAAAGAAACAGGGCTAAGGAATATACCGTTTGCAGCGAGGACAAGCCTGTTACGGACTCGGTGCGGTGTTCGCTTTGCGGCGGTAGGCTCAGACATATAACAGACAACAGCAATAAAAAGGCTGAACGCTGGGTGTGCGAGGATTGCAGGATGACGGTATATAAAACCGTATCGGAGGTAAAGAAAGATATTACCGAAATAATAAACAGGCTTATACATTCCCCGTCACTCACAGAAAACAGGGAGGATAAAGGATATACCGAGTCGCAGGAGGTCATTCTGAAAACGGCTGAAATAGAAAGAATGACAGCCGCGTCAGAGGTGGATATAACGGCTGTTCAAAAACTTATATTTGAATGTGCGGAGGAAAAATACAGAGAAAACGAAACTGCAAGACA
>CAKSUD010000003.1 GCA_934500865.1 uncultured Clostridia bacterium
TAGAAAATGAAATTTATTCTATTGCTCCGATTATGTACTTTTCTTTGTATATGCAAGGGATAATATTACTAATAATAAATCAAATAGGAGCAATTTTAATTTAGGAGGGATTTTTGTGAAGAATGTAGATGTGTTAATAGAAGTTTGTACAGAAGATGTAGAATTACCAAACTATGCAAATGTTGGTGATGCCGGAATGGATATACGTTCCGCAGTTGATATTGAAATAAAGCCGGGTGAGACAATAGCAGTACCTACCGGTATTAAAGTAGCTATACCTGTTGGATATGAAATTCAAGTTAGACCAAGAAGCGGAATATCACTAAAAACACCTATGAGAGTTCCTAATTCACCCGGAACTATTGATGCCGGTTATAGAGATGAGGTATGTGTTATAATGCATAATTCATCTAATATAGATAACGGAGTATTTTCATTGTCTGATAAAGGTAATAAACAAGGTACATATAAGATTAATAAAGGCGATAGAATAGCACAATTAGTATTAAAAGAAGTGCCAACTATAAATTGGGTAAAAGTTGATTCTGTCCAAAACGAAGGAGTAAATCGTGGAGGCGGATTTGGTAGTAGCGGAATAAATGGATAATAAAAAACAAGGCGATTGCCTTGTTTTTTATTTATATTCTTTTTAATATACATCTTGCAACATGAATACCAGTAGCAGCAGCTTGTGCAAGTCCTCTTGTTACACCTGCACCGTCTCCTATTGCGAACATATTTTTATATTTTGTTTCAAGCTCGTTTGTCAGTTCAGGTTTTGCACTGTAAAATTTAACTTCTACACCATATAATAAAGTATCATGATTAGCCATTCCCGGGGCAATTTTATCAAGTGCATAAATCATTTCAATAATATCATCTAATTGTCTTTTCGGAATTACTAGACTTAAATCACCCGGAGTTGCATTTAATGTAGGACTTACAAAGCTTTGACTTAATCTGTGTTCATTTGTTCTGTTTCCTTTTATTAAATCACCAAATCTTTGAACAAGTATTCCACCTCCAAGTAAGTTAGAAAGTGATGCAATTCTCTTTCCGTATTGATACGGGTCATTAAATGGTTTTGTGAAACGACTGCTTACAAGGAGTGCAAAGTTTGTGTTTTCACTTCTTAAAGCAGGGTCAGAGTAACTATGACCGTTTACAGTCATAAGCCCGTCTACATTTTCGGTAACAACATGTCCATAAGGATTCATACAAAATGTACGGATTTTATCTCCATGACATTTTGTTCTATATACTAATTTTGATTCGTAAACGGCATCTGTAATATGTTCAAAAACTTTAGCAGGAATTTCAACACGTACACCGATATCAACTTGGTTATTAAGTAAAGGTATATCAAGATTTTTGCATTGATTTGAGAACCACTCTGCACCGGCACGTCCCGGAGCAACGACTAAGTATTTACAATTCAATGTTCTACCATCAGCCATTTCTAAATCATATGAGCCATCTTCACGTATATCAATTTGCTTAGCAGCACAATCTGATTCGATTTGAACTTTGTTTTCTAAATAGTCATACATATTTTTTAGTATTTGAAGATTATTTTCTGTACCTAAATGTTTAACTTTTGCGTGTAAAAGATGTAAATCGTGTTGTAGAGCAAGTTTTTCGATTTTTAGTGCTTCAGGTGTACTGGTAGAATAAGTTTCTTTGGTAGCACCGAATTTCATATTTACTTCATCTACATAGTTAATTAAATCCATAACTTCTTTATCTGGTAAATATTCATTAAACCATCCGCCAAATGCGGTAGTAAAATTATACTTTCCGTCTGAGAAGTTACCTGCGCCTCCAAATCCTTTCATAATACTACAAGCAGGGCAGTTTACACATTCTTTAACTTTACCTTCAATAATAGGACAAGCACGTTTATATATGCTCTTTCCTTGCTCTAGTAGGGCAATGCTTAAGTCTGAAGAATTTTCTGCTAATTCATAGGCAGTCATTATTCCGGAGATACCGGCACCAATAATGGCGACATCATAATGTTTGTTCATTAATTACACTCCTTTAAATATTTTCGTTTTTCAAAATTACATCGTGTGCTCCACCTTCAACAATACTTGTACTAGATACAAGTGTAAGTTTTGCTTTGTCGTGTAATTCGCTAATAGAGGTAGAACCACAGTTTGACATTGTTGATTTTATTTTCTTTACTGTTACGTCTAAGTTTTCTTTTAAGCTTCCGGCATAAGGAACATAAGAGTCAACACCTTCAACAAAAGACATAGAAGTTTTCTTTCCACCAAGGTCATATCTTTCCCAGTTTCTGGCTCTTGCAGACCCTTCACCCCAGTACTCTTTAACAAAATTGTTGCCGATTTTTAATTTTCTTGTTGGACTTTCGTCAAATCTAGCAAAATATCTTCCCATCATAACAAAGTCTGCACCCATAGCTAGAGCTAATGTTATGTGATAATCATGAACAAGTCCACCGTCTGAGCAAACCGGTATATATACACCGGTTCTTTGTGCATATTCGTCTCTAGCTTCAACAACATCAATGAGTGAAGTTGCTTGTCCACGGCCAATACCTTTTTGCTCTCTTGTTATACAAATAGAACCGCCACCAATACCAACTTTTATGAAATCTGCACCGGCATCAGCGAGATAATAGAAAGCTTCTTTATCTACAACGTTTCCAGCACCGATTTTTACAGTGTCACCATATTTTTCTCTTACGAATTCGATGACTTCTTTTTGCCATACAGAGTATCCGTCAGAAGAATCTAAACAAAGGATGTCAGCTCCGGCTTCAACTAAAGCAGGTATTCTATCAGCATAATCTCTAGTGTTTACTCCGGCACCAACTATATATCTTTTATCATTATCATATAAAGAAAGTGGATTATCTTTATGGTTTTCGTAATCTTTTCTAAAAACTAAGGATGATAGATGTCCGTTATTATCTACAATTGGCAGACAGTTGATTTTATTATCCCAAATTATATCATTAGCTTCTTTTAAAGTGATTCCTTCATGGGCATAAACAAGACGTTCTACAGGAGTCATTAAGGTTTCAACCTTAGTATCAGGTTCTAGACGTGATACTCTGTAATCTTTACTTGTAATTAAACCGAGTAATTTTCCATTCCATTCACCATTGTCTGTAACAGGAATAGTTGAATGATCTGTTTCTTCTTTTATTTTTAGAATATCTTCTAAAGTATCTCCCGGTTTTAGATTCCAATTACTTCTTACAAAGCCGGATTTAAAGCTTTTTACATTTCTAATCATTTGTGCTTGACTTTCAATAGATTGAGAAACATAAACGAATGCAACTCCACCTTCTTTAGCTAATGCAACAGCCATTTTTTCTCCGGAAACAGCTTGCATAATTGCTGAAACAAACGGTATATTTGCTTTTAATGTAGGTTCTTCTCCAATTTTATATTTAACAAGCGGTGTTGTTAAAGAAATTTTGTCTGGTGTACAGTCCCTTGTAGTTAAGCTTGGAACAAGTAAATACTCACTAAAAGTTCTTGAAGGTGTATCAAAATAATATGCCATATCAAAAATCACTCCTTATCATATATTTACACTATATTTTATCTGTTTTACGAGATATTGTCAATTTATCAAAAAAATTAAAAACCCCGACAAACTTCGACAGAATGTGAGGTTGGTTTAGTGTAAAATCTTGTTGGAAGTGATAAATTGTGAAAGAAGAAAAGATATATTTTTTCCCTCAAAATTATGATAAAAAGGAGAAATTTTTAGGACTATTTGATTATAGAGCGATATTTGTTATAGGCATTTTAGGAATCGGAATATTTAATTTGCTAAGAACAATTAACGTCAATATTAAACTGAAAATTTGTCTATTTATGATATTTACACTATTTCCAATGATAATGATATCTGTAGGAATAAATGGTGAAAATATGATAGATATTATGAAATATGCCATAAAGTTCTTAGTTAAAGAACAAGTTTATTTATATCGAAAGACGGAGAGTGAAAATGAGAAAATCTATAAAAAGTTGGTTTCCTATAAAAAATATAAATAGTGGAATTATAGAGAATAAAAAGGGCGAATACTTAAAAATCTTAGAAATACTTCCTATAAACTTTGAATTAAAATCTATTGAAGAGAAGGAAGCTATACTATATTCATATAAAACTTTTTTAAAAACTTGTAGTTTTGATTTGCAAATTTTAATTAAAAGTAAAAAGAATGATTTGGAGAAACATATTTCTAATGTTTTTAAAAATATAGAAGAAAGTTTAGATACTTTAAAATTGCTCGGAAATGAATATGTAAAAATGGTGAATGAAAAAACACTAAAAAATACAATTACGCGTAAGTTTTTTGTCGTTTTCTTCGCTGAAATAAACGGAAACAGGAAATTATCAAGAGATATGGCGGTTGCTGATTTGAACGAAAAGGCTTCAAAAGTGAAACTTACTTTAGAAAAGTGCGGTAATGAAGTTATAGATTTGTCAGAAGACAATTTTTACATAATAAATAATTTATATAAGGAATTAAATAGGAATATTTCAGAAATTCAAAGTATAGGGGAGGATAAATATGAATGTCAAAAATACTAAAGATATATGATAATGTGAATCCACGGTATATGAAATCAGGGAAATTCGATTGGTTAGACAGTATATTGCCGGATACTATAAATTTTAGTAATCCCAGATACTTTGAGATGGATACATTTTTTTATTCAGGACTTATTATTGTGAATTATCCAAAAGAACAGAGGGTAAATTGGATTTCTCCGCTTATTTCACTTGATTTTAATGTGGATATAAGTATTTTTTATGAGAAATTGGATTCTAGCAAAGTAATTAGAGAAATTACATATCACATAGGAGATATGAACGGAGCACTAAAAACCGTTAGTCAAAATCAACAAGACATTGATATAATTCGGAGTTCTTATGAAGATGCAAAATATATAAGAAATCAAATGCAAGTAAATAAAGAAGAACTTTATCATCTTTGTATATACTGTCTAGTATATGAAGAAAATATGGAAAAATTAAAAGTAAATATGGAAAGACTAGAGGCTATATGCGCTTCTATGGGATTACAAACAAGGAAAGCAATCTTTAGGCAAGAGCAGATTTTTAATTCAATGTTACCGGTGTGTGATAATAACAAAGATATTAAGGAATCAGCAACAAGAAATGTTTTAACTGAGGCACTTACCAGTACATATCCTTTTGTTTCAACAGAGCTATATGATGCAGAAGGAATTTTGATAGGTGAGAATTCACAAAGCAAGTCGTTAATAATAATAGACAGATTTGATAGTGAAAAATATAAAAATGCCAATATGTGTGTACTTGGAACTAGTGGAGCAGGTAAATCGTTCTTTGTGAAATTGATGATTTTAAGAAATAGATATATGGGTATAAAACAGTTTGTTGTTGACCCAGACGGAGAATACTCTAAAGTATGTAATGCTATTGGAGGACTATATATAAATATTAATTCAATGTCAGAGCTTTCAATAAATATTATGGATATAAGAGAAAGTATTTCACTTGAAAACGAGAGTTATTTAAGTAATAAATTAAAAAAGCTAGGGACATTTTTTAGCTTGTTATTTGGTGAAATTACTAATGAAGAAACAGTATTTTTAGAGGAGAAAATCATTAAATGCTATTCAAAATTCGGAATAACATTTGATGATTCAACACTTTTCGAAGAATGTGAGAAAATAAGTGTTAAGAAAAGGTTTAAGAGTTCAGATAAAATGCCAATTTTACAAGATTTATACTATGAATTGGATAATGATGAAAAAACAAAAAGACTGGCTATTTTGTTAAAGCCATGTGTTTTTGGAAGTTTATCTTTTTTAAATAGGCGCACGAATGTAAATTTTGATAATAAATTAATTGTTGCAGATATCCACCAACTGGAGGAAAAGTATATTCCTATATGTATGTATGTGATTATAGATGTTTTTTGGGACAAGATTTGCGAAAACAGGGCAGAGAAAAAGATTATATATATGGATGAAATTTGGCGACTTATCGGTAGTACAGCTAATCTATATACGGCTGAGTTTGTGTATAAAATTTTTAAGACTATAAGAAAATTTGGTGGAGGAGCTACTGCAATAACACAAGATGTGGCAGACTTTTTTGATTTTGAAGATGGCAAATATGGGAGAGCCATTATAAATAATTCTGCATTAAAGTTTATACTACAAGTCGAAGGAGAAGATAGTAAAGTCTTAAAAGATGTAGTAAATTTATCAAAAGAGGAAGAAACTAAAATTAAAACTTTTCATAGAGGGAATGGACTATTAGTTGCCGGAAAAAATCATATTGAAGTTAAGGTAGAGGCAAATAGTGAGGAATATAAGTTGATTACTACTGATAGGAAAGATATGTAGTTGTTAAGATTTTCGTGCAATATGCCGACTAAATTAGATGAGAAATCGTCTTTTTAGGAGGCTAAAAAATGCCAAAATCAGTAAATTGTCCATACTGTGGAAGAAGTATGGAGTTTGAGAAGAATTGTGGAACTTTGCTTTGCCCTTTTTGTCAAAGCGAATTTAGAATGAGGAATAATAAAGTTTATAGATCAGAAGAAATTGCACCGGAAATGTTATGCTATATTGTTACTGTTTTCGGGAATATAGCTCAATATGATTTAGAAAATAATGAAAAGTATGATAAATTTGTAAATGATTTTATTAAATCCGAGAAATTAACGAAAGCTCAGTATAAGGATATTTTAAATTTATATAATCAAGAGAAAAAAGGATTTTTAGGTATTCATAAAAATACATATAAAGAATGTATAACTTCATTAAAAAGACTTTTGGATATGATATATGCGGATAAGCTTATGACCGAGCAAGAAAAAACAGAGGATAATTTATTCTGTCTGTTTTATTCTGTTGCATCGATTTCTGGGCAAGTAAATGAAGAACAACAAAAGATTTTGGATTTTTATAAGGATACTTTTGAATATACTAAAGAAAGGCTAGATAGCTTATTTAAGCCACAAGCTACTAAAGAAGAAACTAAAAAAATAGATATAGATGATACCTTTAATAGAATAATGGGTAAAGTTATAAATAATTTTTTAGGGCAAACAGAATTCTTGACTAGTTTATTAGTAGCATTTAAAAGACCATTTGTTATTCAAAGTGAGCCTAAATTTTTAAAGAATACAATTTGTATATTTACTAGTGAAAGTATATTTGTAAGCTCTATGATATCCGATATTACAAATTTAATGTTTGAAGAAACATTAATACAAGGAAAAGAAGAGTTTTTTGATCTTAGTTTATATAACGAAGATAATAATTTTGGACAATTTGTAGCTGATTTATATACAAAGCTTAATAGTTCTACTGAAGTTATTGTGTTTAAGAATTTTAAGGCAGGAAGTAGTAGTGTACGAAAGGTTATATCTGAGCTTATAAAAAAGGGTAGTTTTGTAGTACCGACTAATAATGAGAATATTGTAATTAATTCAAATAATAAATACTTTGTTTTAATATCTTCCGGTAGTGTAGAGGACTTTATTCCGTTTATTGGAGAAGATACTTTTGAAAAAATAATAGATGTTCTTAAAATTGAGGAGCTAAGTGAAGAAGATATTGCAAAGATGATTCAAAGCTTAGTGAATACTATGGTATTAAAAGCTAGAGCGGAATTATCTATACCTCTTACATATGATACTTCAATTTTAGAATTTTTAAAAAATGTTTATACAAAGAGAACAGGGCTTAACGGTCTTAATTTATGGATGGATAGAAATATCTATAAGCCTCTTACAGAGTTTAAGTTAAAAAGAACGGCACCAATAGAGGATGAGGTTGTTTTAGGTGTTGTTGAGAATGAACTTGTTATTTTAGTTGAGAACAATTTAATTGCACTTCAAAAATTTAATCATAGAGAAAAAAATAGAAATGTCGAAGAAGTAAAGCAAAAATTAAATAAGATTATAGGTCTTGATTCGGTAAAAGAATATGTATTGAAACTTGAAGATACTATGACTACAAGAAAACTTAGAGAAGAGGCCGGACTAAAGACAGCATCAATTTCTATGAATATGATTTTTTCAGGTAATCCAGGTACGGGTAAAACTACAATAGCGAGATTAGTTTCTGAATTTTTGGCAGCTTTGGGGATTTTATCTAAAGGGCAATTTGTTGAAGTTAGTAGAGGAGATTTAGTCGGAGAACATGTTGGAGAAACGGCTAAAAAGACGACTGAGAAAGTAAATTCTGCATTAGGTGGAGTGCTTTTTATAGATGAAGCATATGCGTTAAATAGAGATAAGAATGATACTTTTGGACTTGAAGCTATTGATACTTTGGTTAAAATGATGGAAGATAATAAAGATAATTTAGTAGTTATTTTAGCCGGATATACCAATGAAATGCATGATTTTTTAAAAAGCAATCCGGGATTAAAATCCAGATTTCCTAATTTTATTGAATTCCCTGATTATACGCCTGAAGAAATGTATAGGATTGCTAATGAGATTGCAGTTTCTAATCAATATGTAATTGATAATAGCTGTATAGAGCCTCTTATAACATATTTTGAGGGTAAAAATATAAAAGGAAGAAATGATACCGGTAATGGAAGACTAGCTAGAAATATGGTGGAAAAAGCAATTCTTAATCAGTCTAAGAGAATAAGTGAAGAAAAAGAAACTGATTATGAATTACTTAAATTATCTGATTTTGAACTTGAAGAGAAAGAGGAGTTTGATTTAGAGGCTGAATTAAATAAGGTAATAGGTCTTGAAAATGTAAAAGACTTTTTAAGAAAACAATACAATGTTTTAAAAGCTGGGCAAAAGCGAAAAGAAGCGGGAGTTTTAACCGATACATCTCAGGCTTTAAATATGATATATACTGGTAATCCGGGAACAGGTAAAACTACTGTTGCTAGAATAACAGCGAATATGCTAAAAGAAATGGGAGTATTAAAAGGTGGACAGTTAATTGAGGCAGATAGGTCAAAGTTGGTAGCAGAATATGTCGGACAAACAGCAATAAAAACAACAGAAGTATTTAAAGATGCACTAGGTGGAGTACTTTTTATAGATGAGGCATATGCACTTTCAACAGCGGGAGATAACTTTGGTAAAGAAGCGATAGACACTTTAGTAAAATTAGTAGAAGATTATAAAGGTGAAATAGTTGTAATTTTAGCAGGATACAAAAAGGAAATGAAAGAGTTTTTAACTGCGAATTCAGGACTTGAGTCGAGATTTCCTATTTTAATAGATTTTCCAGATTATTCAGCTGAGGAATTGTTTGATATATTTAAATTAATGGTGACATCTAAAGGATTTGTAATGGATAATGAGACAGAAATTGCTGCATTTGAAAAAGTAAAAAGTATGCATAAAAATGCAACAGCATCATCAGGTAACGGAAGAATGATACGTAATTTTGTTGATGAGATTTTAAGAAATCAAAGCGATAGAATTGTGAAAGATGATGTGCCAACAGAAGAAATAAACAAGATAATTATTTCTGATATGGGAATTAGCAAGGAAGATGAACCAAAAGAGTTTAATTATGAAGAAGAATTTGACAAAATTGTTGGGTTAGAAAGGGTAAAAGATTATATTCGTGCCTTGGCTTCAAGAATTAAGATAATGCAGGAAAGAAAAAAAGCGGGACTTATGACGAATAATACTCAGACTCTTCACATGGTGTTTACAGGTAACCCAGGGACCGGTAAAACTATGATGGCAAGAACTGTTGCAAGTTTATTGTATGGCCTTGGAATAATTTCTGAGAATAAAGTGATTGAAACAGATAGAGCCGGCATGGTTGCCGGGTATGTTGGACAAACGGCAATTAAAACTACAGAGAAAGTTAAAGAGGCTTTTGGTGGTGTGTTATTTATTGATGAGGCATATACATTATCGCAAGGTGGAGCAAATGATTTCGGCAAAGAGGCAATAGACACTTTGTTAAAATTGATGGATGATAATAGAGATAAGTTGGTTGTAATTCTTGCTGGGTATACTGAGGAGATGATGGGATTTTTGAATGTAAATCCAGGACTTAGCTCAAGATTTCCTAATGTTATTGAATTTGAGGATTATAATTTGGATGAGCTTGTTGAAATTGGAATTAAGATGTTTGAGGGTAATGGATATAAAATTTCGGATGGTGCAATAGATAAATTAATCGAGGTACTTGATAATGCACGTGGAAATTATAAATTTGGAAATGGCAGATATGTAAGAAATGTATTTGAGAGGGCAATTAATAACCAAGCTGTTAGGATTGCCAATAATAATATATTTACAAAGGAGATATTAGTTAATATAGAAGCTGAAGACATAGAACAGGTATAATCAATAATTTCCATTGACGTGAAAATTTGAAAATAGTAAGATGAATTTAAGGATGTGGTCTGATGAAAAAAATTATTTGCAGTATTTTAATTTGTATAATGTTATTTTCTTGCTCTTTTGCAGGAGTTATAGATGATTCGGCTGATGTTTTGGTTAAAATGGGATTTATAAAGGGGTATCCTGATGGAACATTACAACTTGAAAATAATATAACTAGAGCTGAGTTTTGTTCTATAATAGTAAGAATGGTAGGCAAGAACCAAGCCCCTGAAAGAAATAGATTTTCTGATATAAAAGAAAATCATTGGGCATATGGAGTTATAAATAGAGCTGCTGAATTAGGTTATTTAAAAGGATATGAGGATGGTACTTTTAGACCTTCCAATAATATTACTTATGCTGAATGTTGCTCAATACTCGTAAATTTACTTGGATATAGTGATGAAGTAGATGGGGTATGGCCTACTAATTTTATGAATAAAGCAGAGGAATTGAAGTTAAATGTTAATTTAGAAAATACTGAATCTTCTTATCTTATGACTAGGGGAGAAGTGAGTGTTATGCTCGTAAATAGTATGAATGTTAAATTAAAAGGTGAAATATAATGAATAAATCCGAGTTTGATGAAATACAAGCGAATTTAATAAAAAAATCTTTGGAACAAAATGAAAGAGAAGTTATTGTGCCTCCTGAAAGAAGAAAAGGCGATGACGGAGTATTAAAGTTTATAAATTTAATGAGTTTTTGGCTATGGGGAGCTTTGTTTATTGTTCTTGCAATAATAACTAAAGCCGGACGAAGTGTTGCATATATCCAAGAGAACCAATTGCTTTGGCTTCCACTACGATTTTGGAGAGCTAACTTATTAAAAATATCTTTAGTAGTTACAATTGTTTGCATGTGCGTATGTACAATGAGTATAATTTTGAATTTCGCAAGGCATAGAAGAAAAACTGATAGAATAAAAAGAAATTTAATTGTATGTGAAGTTATTTCGTTTATTTTGGGAATTTTTCTTATTTTGAAACTTTATTAATTATAATTAGATAAGGACTTGAAAAATACCTATTAGATATAGTAATATAATCGTATCCGACATAAAGATTTTTATCTGAGTTGAAGGACGGTTACTTATATTTGGATTTTGTTTTGGTAAAGCCGTACCTTTGTTTGGGTATGGCTTTTTTGTCGCTAAAGTTAAAAATAAGGAGGAATGCATGTGGAAAAAAGAGTTGCAGTCATGGGTATTATAGTAGAAAACAAAGAAACAGTAGAAAGTTTAAATGCACTTTTGCATAATTATGCAAAATATATTATCGGGAGAATGGGGATTCCGTATAGAGAAAAAAACATAAATATAATAAGTATAGCAATTGATGCTCCACAAGATGAAATTTCTGCATTATCCGGAAAAATCGGAAAGCTTTCTGGAATTAGTGTAAAAACTGCATATTCAAATGTAATTTCAAATGAATGATAATATAAAATATTTAATAGATTTACTTTATGAAAATAATTCTTTAAAGCTTTCCGAATACGAAAATTTAGTTAAAGGATATTCTGCAGTTACGGCAGAATATGTGGCACAAAAGGCTGATTCTGTAAGAAAATCGATTTATGGAAATAAGGTTTATATAAGAGGATTAATTGAGATAAGTAATATTTGTAAAAATAATTGCTTATATTGCGGTATTCGTAAGGGCAATAAATTGTGTTCCCGATATAGATTAAGCAAAGAAGAAATCTTGGATTGTTGTGATGTAGGGTATAACCTAGGTTTTCGTACATTTGTTATGCAAGGTGGGGAGGATCTCTACTATACGGATGAAGTTATGTGTAAGATAATAAGAGAAATTAAACTAAGATATGATGATTGCGCCATTACCCTTTCTTTAGGTGAGAGGAGCTACGAAAGTTATAAAAATATGTTTGAGGCTGGTGCAGATAGATATTTGCTTAGACATGAGACTGCTGATCCTGAACATTATGGTAGACTACATCCAAGCGAGATGTCTTTTCAAAATAGAATGAAATGTCTTAGAGAATTAAGAGAAATTGGTTATCAAGTTGGGTGTGGATTTATGGTAGGTTCTCCTTATCAAACATCATTAACAATTGCAAAAGACTTGAAATTTATAGAAGAGTTTAAACCGGATATGTGTGGGATAGGACCATTTATACCACATAATGCTACACCTTTTAAATATGAGAAACCAGGTGATGTTAGGTTTACTTGTTTCCTTTTATCGATAATTAGACTTATACATCCTAATATATTGCTACCGGCTACAACTGCACTTGGAACACTTTCTAAGAATGGGAGAGAGAAGGGAATATTGGCTGGTGGAAATGTTGTTATGCCCAACCTTTCACCTATGTCTGTAAGAGGAAAATATGAGCTTTATAATAATAAAGCTTATACAAATTTAGAATCTGCGCAATGTAAGCGTGAGTTGGTAAAAGAAATGGAGAAAATAGGATATAGAATTGTAGTAGATCGAGGCGATATAGCAAACATTTCCTGCTAAAAAGTGAAAAAAGAAAGGGGTTTTAAAATGGCTAGTTATAATCCAAAATCATTAAAGGCGGAAGAATTCATTAATGATGCTGAAATTAATGAAACTATCGAATATGCAGAAAAAAACAAAAATAATTTGGAACTTATTAATAAAATTTTAGAAAAAGCACGTCCCAAAATAAATGGAAAAAATGTTAGATGTGAGGGGCTTACACATAAAGAGGCAGCTGTTTTACTTTGCTGTGAAATACCGGAAAAAGTTGAGGAGATGTACCGTATTGCAGAAGAAATAAAATTAGCTTTTTATGGGAATCGTATTGTAATGTTTGCACCGTTATACTTATCTAATTACTGCGTAAATGGGTGTGTATATTGTCCATATCATTTAAAAAATAAACATATAGCAAGGAAAAAATTAACCCAAGATGAAATAAGGAATGAAGTTATTGCGTTACAAGATATGGGACACAAGAGATTAGCTATAGAGGCGGGTGAAGATCCGGTAAATAATCCTATTGAATATATATTGGAGAGCATAAAAACTATATATAGTATAAATCATAAAAATGGTGCTATACGTAGGGTAAATGTAAACATTGCTGCTACTACAGTAGAAAATTATAGAAAGTTGAAAAATGCCGGTATAGGCACATACATTCTGTTCCAAGAGACGTATCACAAGAATAGTTATTTGGAACTTCATCCAACTGGACCAAAACATGATTATGATTATCATACAGAAGCTATGGATAGAGCTATGGAGGGTGGAATTGATGATGTTGGGCTAGGTGTATTATTCGGATTGGAAAAATATAAATACGAATTTGTTGGATTGATTATGCATGCAGAACATTTAGAGGCAGTGCATGGTGTTGGGCCACATACGATAAGTGTTCCAAGAATAAAACATGCCGATGATATTGACCCAAATGCTTTTGACAATTCAATTCCTGATGATGTTTTTGCTAAAATTACAGCGTGTATAAGAATAGCAGTTCCGTATACAGGAATTATAATTTCAACTAGAGAATCTGAATTGGTTCGCGGAAAACTTTTGAAGCTTGGAGTTTCACAAATAAGTGGAGCATCGCGTACATCTGTGGGTGGATACACAAACGAGGAAAGAGTGCATGATACAGAACAATTTGATGTTTCAGATCAGAGGACGTTGGATGAAGTTGTACGTTGGCTTATGGAAAACAATCATATTCCTTCGTTTTGCACGGCTTGTTACAGAGAGGGACGAACAGGCGATAGATTTATGAGTTTATGTAAGAATGGACAAATATTAAATTGTTGTCACCCTAATGCATTGATGACATTAACAGAGTATTTAGTAGATTATGCATCTCAAGAAACGAGAGAGATAGGATTTAAGATGATTGAAGAGGAACTAAAGAAAATACCTAATGAAAATGTTAGAAATATTACAATGACTAATATTGAAAAAATTAAGATATCAAGTGATAGAGATTTTCATTTCTAGGAAGGAGAAAGATATGGGGTTAAACGATTTAGTTTCAGCAGAACGTTTGCATATTGGTTTTTTTGGCTTGCGAAATGCAGGTAAGTCAAGTGTAGTTAATGCAATAACAAATCAGAATATAGCAGTTGTTTCAAATATTCCAGGAACGACTACGGATCCGGTTAAGAAAACCATGGAAATATTACCCATAGGACCTGTTGTAATTATAGATACACCCGGAATAGATGATGAAGGGTATTTAGGTGAGATGCGTGTTAAGAAAACGAGGCAAGTACTAGCTAGTGTGGATGTTGCAGTATTGGTTGTCGATATAAATTTAGGGCTAGGAAAGCTTGATAAAGAATTGATTTCAGAATTTATATCTAGAAATATTCCCTATATAGTGGTGTATAATAAATGTGATACTCTTAAGACTGAGATGGATACGGATGAGAATAGTATTTATATTAGTGCATTGACTGGCGAAAATATAAATGACTTGAGAATACGGATATCTAAAATGAAAAAGAGTGAGGATAAGGGAAAGAATATAGTATTTGATTTAATGAATAAAGATGATATTGCAATTTTGGTTACACCTATTGATTCGTCTGCTCCAAAGGGAAGACTTATTCTACCACAACAAATGGTAATAAGAGAGATAGTTGAAAATGGTGGAATTGCAATTGTGTGTCAATGTTATGAATTGGAAAATGTGTTACAGTCAATGAGTAGGAAGCCACGGATTGTTATTACTGATTCACAAGCCTTTGAAGAAGTGTCTGAAATCGTACCAAATGACATCGCTCTTACATCATTTTCAATACTGTTTGCTAGATATAAGGCGGATCTAGAAGAATTTGTAGCAGGAGCTAAGCATCTTGAATTATTAAATGATGGGGATAAAATATTGATTTCTGAGGGATGTACACATCATAGACAGTGTGAAGATATAGGCACGGTAAAAATTCCAAAGTGGGTTAGTAATTATACAAGTAAAAAATTGATATTTGATTTCTCTTCCGGAAATGATTTCCCTGAAGATGTGTCGAAATATGCTTTAATTATACATTGTGGAGGGTGTATGTTAAATAGAAAAGAAGTTGGGCATAGAGTAAAAATGGCGCAAGAGAATTCTGTGCCTGTAACAAATTATGGTGTTATTATTGCTTATATGAAAGGAATTCTCGGTAGGAGTGTTGCAATGTTTAAAAAATAGAGGTATACCTTTGGTATACCCCTATTTTTAATGTGTTAATTTAAAAACTTTTGTTTTGTACTGTCTATTTTGTTTTGGGCTACTGTTTCAGTTTTGTACCAACCTTTTTCACTCATAAGGTTATAAATTTTGTTTTGAATATCAAGAGTCTCATTTAAGGCGTCTTTAAATGCGGAATGTACTTCGGCTGTAGAAGATTCAACTGCCCCATGCATATATAGGTCTGAAACTCCTTTGATTACTAATAATTGCTCTTCAATTAAATTTCTGTCTTCCATAGTAAACCTCCTATAATAAGTTTAAAAATTTGTTATACAACTCGTTATGCTTTGTTTGTAGTTGTTCCATGTAATTTGAAAGTGCTGGGTCTTGAAGTTGGGCTGAAGCTTTTTGACTGCTTGTTTCCATAAATTTTTCATGACCTAATGCGTCTTCAACATATAAAAGTTCTTTATCTGTCATTATTATCACCTCTTGGGAATATTATTTCCAAAAAAACTAAATATATACAAAAAGGAGCTATAAAAAATTTTATAGCTCCTTAAAATTATGGTTTTGCAACTTCTATTGAAATTCCGGATAAATCTACGTTATTTGTCAGTAGTCTACTTCTGACTGTTTCTAACGCTAATTCCGGCAAGTTATTTTCTTCACTCAAATGTGCAAGAATAAATTTTTTTGTTCCTTTTTTTATCAAATACTCTACTGCTTCTGCGGATAAAGCATTTGATAAATGTCCGAAGGTACCTATTACTCTTTCTTTTAGAAAATAAGGATAATTCCCGGAACGAAGCATTGCTACGTCGTGGTTTGCTTCAAGTAATATAGAGTCACTTGCTTCAAAGTTATATAAAAGTTCAGGGGTTAAATGTCCCATATCAGTGGCAACAGTAACCTTATTCTTTCCACTAGTCATACTAAATCCGCATGGATCTATTGCATCGTGTGGAATGGAAAAAGGGTGAATACATATATCGTCTATATTAAATGTTTCCCCGACAGTAAATTCATGTTTTAGGGCGTCTGGTATTTCTAATGAAACTAGAGTTCCCCATGTTTTTTCACTTGCAAATACAGGAATGTTATATCTTTTTGAAAACACACGAATTCCTTTTATATGATCTGAATGCTCGTGTGTGATTAAAATAGCCTGAATTTCTTCAGGCTTTATATTATTTTTTTCTAAATTTTCTACAAGTCGTTTTGAACTAACACCTATATCAACCAAAATTTTGGTTGTATCTGAAAATACATAAGTGCAATTCCCTTTACTGCTACTAAAAAGGGAGTGTATATCAAGCATAATTAATCATCAACTCTTTCGATTTTGGCACCTAGTGCTTTAAATTTTTCTTCAATATTTTCGTAACCTCTATCGATATATTCAATTTTAGAAATATCAGTAGTTCCTTTTGCAGCTAGTCCTGCGATGACCATGGCTGCTCCGGCTCTAAGGTCGGTACATTTTACAGGAGCACCATTTAAACTTTTAACCCCTTCTATAATGGCTGAACGACCTTCTGTTCTAATTGTAGCTCCGAATTTTCTTAGTTCGTCAACATATTGGAATCTGTTATCCCAAATAGATTCTGTTAAAATGCTCATACCTTGTGCTATTGAAAGTAAAACTGCCATTTGAGGATGCATATCTGTTGGGAATCCAGGATAAGGCATCGTTTTTAAGTTAACATGCTTTGGTCTTTTATCACATTTAACATGAACTGCATCTCCTAATTCTTCTACGGTGATACCCATTTCCACAAGTTTTGCAGATATAGAATCCAAGTGCTTTGGAATACAGTTTTTTATAGTAACATCTCCACCGGTAGCTGCCGCAGCAATCATAAATGTACCTGCTTCTATTTGGTCCGGTATTATTGAGTATGTTGCATTACCAGGTAGGGAAGGCACACCTACAATTCTTATTGTGTCAGTACCTGCACCTTTAATATTAGCTCCCATAGTATTTAAAAAGTTAGCTAAATCAACTATATGTGGTTCTTTAGCAGCATTTTCAATGATAGTAGTACCTTCAGCCAATACTCCCGCTAAAATCATATTAATAGTAGCTCCAACACTAACTATATCAAGATAAATAGATGTACCTACCAGTTTTTTAGCAGTCGCACGGATTATTCCTTGATTTGTGTTTATTTGAGCGCCTAGTGCTTCAAACCCTTTTATATGTTGGTCGATTGGTCTTGCACCGAAGTTACATCCACCCGGAAGAGGAACTTCAGCTGACTTATATTTTCCAAGTAAGGCTCCGATTAGATAATATGATGCACGCATTTTACTACAAAGGTCTAAGTCACATTTTGTTGAGGAAACCTTATTATTTTTTATTAAAATTTCTCCAGGATGCTCCTCAATAACTGTCACACCAAGTTTCCTTAAAACATCGATATATTTTTTTACATCACTGATGTTAGGTAGGTTTTCAATTCTACACCATCCATCAACTAATAATGCTGCCGGAATAATGCAGATAGCAGCATTTTTTGCACCGCAAATAGTAACTTCTCCTTTAAGTGGTTTCCCACCAGAAATTCTTAGTTTTTCCACAGTATTAACCTCACTCTTCACTTTTAATAGATTCTTTTTCACTCATATTAACTGAAATAATATCAGGTAAAGTACAAATTTGACTAACTATTGCGGCAGTATTAGCTGCTGCGTTTACAGATATCTTAAATGATACAGAAGATATATTATCATCAATTGGTTTTAATGATATGTTGTTTATTTCAACAGAATTAGAAAAAAGTTTTTTCTCAATTTCTACTGCCACATCAGGATTACTTGTTGTAACAGAAAGTGAGAATTTTTTAGTTTCATAAGATTTTGTACCGTTTTTTACATATGATAATGCTATAAAGATAGCTAATGTACAAACTGTTGCACCTAGATAAAAACCTACACCAGTAGCAAGTCCTATACAAGCAACTGCCCAAACACTGGCAGCAGTAGTTAAACCTTTTACTGATGAACCGTTTCTAATAATAGTTCCGGCACCCAAAAAACCAATACCACTAATTACTTGAGCCCCAAGACGATTTATATCCATATTAGGAGAAAACTGATGATATTCACTATATGTGAATTCAGAAGTAAGCATAACCAAACATGCACCCACACAAACTAATATATGTGTCCTAAGCCCGGCAGGTCTATGAGCGTGTTCACGCTCCATTCCGATTAAAGCACCGAAACAAATCGCTAACAGGATTCTTAAAACCACCTGTGTTGTTTGAGAATTTAATATATCATATAGGAATAATGCAGCATCATTCATATTTTATCTCCTAACTAGCAGAACTTTTTGCTTCTGCTTGTAGATTATTGGATATTTCATTCATATTTATTTTTCTTGTATGTGCTGTATGGCTCCATTCCTTTTTATCTGAATGTAGCATACCTACTATTGTTATAGGAACCCAAGTTAAGTTATAAAATGGATAAACTAAATAAGCAAATAATACTTTTAGATTAAATCTTCTCTCTGACATTATTATTAATGGACCATATAAGAATTGAGCTACCAAGAATACCATCCAAACATAATTAGGAATAATGTAATTCATTTGGAATATTCCGCCTTGCGGGTAGAAGAATTGCATATAGGCAAGAATTGTTACTATGCCATAAACAATAATTCTAAGTGGTTGCAATAAATAAGTAGCACAGTCAAACGCAACTAAGTTTTTTTCTTTAATTGCTTTATGCATAAGTTGGAAGAAAAATCTTCCTGTACAATCTGCATATCCTTGCATCCAACGAATTCTTTGATTCCAAGATTGTTTTAATGTAAGTGGTTTTTCGTCATATACAATGGCATCATGAGACCAGCCTACATAAATACCACGTAATGCAAGTTTCATAGTGAACTCTAAGTCTTCTGTAAGACAAGTTGCTCCCCAACCCATTTCACGAATAAGTTCAGAATCTACACAAAATCCTGTTCCACAAAGCCCACAGGACATATGCAAATATGAACGTGGTAACTGATAAAGTCGGTTTGCTGTCCAGAAAGCAATTGAGTAAGATGCTGTTATCCAAGAGTCAAAAGGATTTTTGCTATCGATATATCCTTGAATAACTCTATATCCTTCGAGCATTCTTTTATTCATTTCCATAAGGAATCGTGGGTCTACCAAGTTGTCCGCATCAAATACACAAAAGGCATCATATTTCTTTTCCATCTTGAAGATTTTATCGAATGCCCATTCTAATGCGAAACCTTTACCTTTTTCAATTTTATTAAATCTTCTTAAAACAATTGCGCCATGCTCTTGGGCAATGTCTGCTGTTTTATCGGTACAGTTATCTGCAACGACAAAGATATCATATAATTCATTTGGATATTTAATATTTTTTAAGCTGTCAACTAATTCACTAATAACAATTTCTTCATTGTGTGCAGCAACTACCATAGCAAATTTCTTAGTAGGCTTAAATGAAGAAGCAGGTTTTTCTTTACGCTTTATCCACCCCACAATAGAAATAGAGAAAAAGTATATAGCTAATATTAAAATTAAAAATTGAAGTAACATGCTTAAAAAATATAATAATCCTTCTTTAATAACTAACATTAAAAAACATCCTTTCAAGAGAATTACCACCAAGCTATAATAACTTTTTTTTGCCAAAATGTCAATATAAACTACTAGAGCTATATTCTCTTGTTGCAATGGTATTCAATATTGAAACGTACCCTTTTAAAATGTTGCAAAATTGCATAATTATGATAAAATATAGAAGAAAAATTATTAAAGGGGAATAAATATGACAAAAATTGCTGTTGTTTCATTAGGATGTAATAAAAATTTGGTTGATTCCGAAATGATTTTGGGATTGCTTGTAAAGCGTGGATATGAAATCGTTTCAGACGAGGCTTTAGCAGATATAATTATAATCAATACTTGCGCTTTTATTCACGATGCAAAACAGGAATCAATAGATAAAATTATAGAAATTGGAAAACTAAAATCCGGAAATTGTAAAGGAATAATTGCTACCGGTTGTTTGGCTACAAGATATGAAAAAGAAATAAAGGAGTCTTTGCCGGAAGTCGACTGCGTTGCAAAGATTAATGACTATGATGAAATAATAGATTTCATAGATAAAAAAATGAAAGATAGTGAAATAGATAAAAACATAAGAAGAATTAAATTTGGAGAAAGAATAAGATCTACAGCTCCATATTCTGCATATGTAAAAATTGCAGATGGATGTGATAATTGCTGTACATATTGTGTAATACCGTCTATAAGAGGGAAACATAAGAGCCGTAGTATTGAAGATATTGAAGAAGAAGTAAAAAGTCTAGTTAATGACGGTGTTACAGAGATAATTTTAACTGCTCAAGATACTACTTATTATGGTATAGATAATTATGGAGAAAGAAAACTTGCAGAACTTATAGAAAAATTAGTAAAGATTGACGGTGTTCATTGGATTAGATTCCAATATTCTTATCCGGAAGGAATTACTGATGAATTATTAAAAGTAGTAAAGGAAAACGATAAGGTATGTAAATATTTTGATATACCGCTTCAACATTGTAACGATGAAATGTTAAGACTAATGGGAAGAAAAACTACTAAGAAAGAAATAATGTCACTAATACAGAAAATAAGAAACGAAATACCGGAAGCTGTAATTAGGACATCATTAATTGTCGGATTTCCTACTGAAACAGAGGAACAATTTAATGAGTTAAATGAGTTCGTAAAAGAAGTAAAACTAGATAGATTAGGAGTTTTTACTTATTCGAAAGAAGAAGGAACACCGGCTGCTAAGTTAAAAGGACAAGTAGCTTCAAAAATAAAAAAGCAAAGACAAAGCATAATTATGGAAAATCAGCAAAAAATATCTTTAGAAAAAAATAAAGAAAAAATAGGAAAAGAATTTGAAGTATTAGTAGAAGGAGCATTAGAGGACGGAACATTTTTCGGAAGAACATATCAAGATGCTCCGGAAGTTGATGGATTAGCTTTTATAGAATCGGAACGTGAATTGGTACTTGGAGAATATTATATGGTTAGAGTAATTGATGCAAAAGAGTATGATGTTGTATGTGAGCTAATTTAAGAGGTGAAGACTGTTGGAAATAAAGGTTAATGGAATAAATGTAAATTACATAGATGAGGGAGAAGGAACACCGGTTTTATTTCTACAAGGTTGGGGAACGAATATTGAACTCTATAAAAAACTTACAAATAAGATTGCAACTTTAGGGAGAATTATAGCTCTGGACTTGCCTGGATTTGGTAAAACAGCTGAGCCGAATGAAGCATGGAATGTAGAACAGTATTCTGAATTCGTTAAATTATTTATTAAAGCACTTGGATTAAAAAATGTAGTTTTAATGGGTCATTCTTTTGGGGGAAGAGTAATTATTAAACTTATGTCTAATTTAGATAGTGAGTTTAAAGTGGAAAAAATAGTTTTACTTGATAGTGCCGGAATAAAACCTAAGGCGACACTAAAACAACAATTAAAGCAAAGATGGTTTAAAGTATGCAAAAAGGTGGCAAACTCTAAAATATGCAGAAAAATAAAACCAGGTTTGGTTGAAAAGCTTCAAAGTAAGCATGGCTCTGCAGATTATAGAAAAGCTACCCCGTTAATGCGACAAGTTATGGTAAAGGCAATAAATGAGGACTTAACGGAGTATTTACCTAATATAAAAGTTCCGACCTTGCTTGTGTGGGGTGATATGGATACTGCAACACCACTTTCTGATGCTAAAATTATGGAGGAGCGTATACCTGATGCCGGATTAGTAGTGCTAAAGAATACAGGACATTACTCTTTTTTAGAGGACTTTTATACTTTTAGCAGGGTTATAGAATCGTTTTTGGGAGGAAAGTAGATGATTATTGCAATAGGCTTTTTGTTATTGATGTTTTTTATAAATATAAATTTAACAATGCTTTATTATATTCATATGTACCAACTTAATTCTTATCAAGCGTTATCTCATATAAATTGGATTAAATCTAAATTTGTAAAAGACATAGTTTTTAGAAATTGTTGGTTGGTGATTCCTGTTGTAATAAGTTTTTCAGACAATTTAGTTTTATTTGTAACAGGAACTATAATGAGTTATGTGTTAACGTTTACTGTAAATAGAAAGAAAGTGCAAAAAAAGCCGTTAGTTTATACCGGTAGAGCAACTAGATTAATAATAACATTGGGAATATTAAATTTAGTTGTATGTATTTTATCAATGAGATATTTAACTATATGGCAGACTTCAATTTTATTAGCTGCTTGGACGATATTACTGCCTGTTTTAGTTATGTTTGCCGGAATTATTAATTCTCCAATAGAGAAAAGTATTAATAATAAATTTATAAAAGAGGCAAAAAAAATAATTGATGATATGCCACAACTTACGGTTATAGGCATAACAGGTAGTTACGGTAAAACTAGTACAAAATATTTTTTGAATAAAATCTTGTCTGTAAAATATAATGTTTTGATGACACCGGGAAATTATAATACAACATTAGGTGTTGTAAGAACTATTAGAGAAAAATTAAATGCGACACATCAGATTTTTTTATGTGAAATGGGAGCAAGACATGTAAATGATATAAAAGAAATTTGTGATTTGGTGAAGCCTAAATACGGTATAATTTCTTCAATAGGTCCTCAACATCTAGAAACTTTTTTCACAATAGATAATGTTATAAAAACAAAATTCGAGTTGGCAGATGCAATTCCAAGTGATGGTGCAATATTTTTAAACTATAATAACGAATATATTAAGAATCATAAAACCGATAAAAATACTGTGACATATGGCTTTAACAACGAAGAATATGCAGCTTATGATATAAAAGTTAATTCAAAAGGAAGCAGTTTTACAGTTAAGTCTAAGACAGGAGAGGTAGAGACTTTTAAAACAAAACTTATCGGTAGACACAATGTTGAAAATATTTTAGGTGCAATCGCAGTTGGAAATAAATTGGGAATTTCTTTGAGTGATATGGTTTATGCGGTAAAAACATTAGAAGCAGTACCTCATAGATTGGAGTTAGTGAAAGGAAATAATGCCACATTAATAGATGATGCATATAATTCAAATCCTGTTGGTGCAAAGGCTGCACTAGATACATTAAACTGTTTTGAAGGTATAAAGATTTTAATAACTCCCGGAATGATAGAATTAGGAGATAAGCAGTTTGAATGTAATAAAGAATTTGGTAAGCAAGCAACAGCAGTTTGCGACTATATAGTTTTAGTTGGTAAAGAGCAAGCCAAACCTTTAATGGAAGGTATAGAGGAAACTAAGTTTGATATGAGTAAGTTATTTGTTGCCGACAATTTTAACGAGGGAATAAAGTGGATTTCTGAGTTAAAGTGTGATAAAGAAAAGTTTGTATTAATAGAAAATGACTTGCCGGATAATTATTAAATGGGAGGAATTTGTATGAAAATTAAAGTTGGAGTGTTTTTTGGCGGTAAAAGTGTAGAACATGAAATTTCAATAATAAGTGCTGTTCAGGCAATGCTTTCGTTAGATACTGAAAAGTATGATGTAATTCCTGTGTATATGACTAAAGATAATAAGTTTTATACAGGTGAACAATTAAAAGATATAGAGAATTATAAGGATATAAAAGCATTACTTGAAAAAGCACAAAGAATAGTTCTTCAAAACATAGACGGAAAGGCTACATTACTTTCTTATCCGTTTAAGAAGTTTGGAAAGAATGAAGTGGATTATATAGATGTGGCTTTACCGGTTGTGCATGGAACGAATGTTGAAGATGGAAATTTACAAGGATATTTACATATGCTTGAAGTCCCTTATTGTGGTTGTGACGTAATTTCCTCGGCTGTTGGAATGGATAAATTTGCTCAAAAAGCTATAATGGCATCAAACGGAATTCCGGTTTTACCTGCAAAATGCTTTGATATGAAGAAATATAATAAGGAAAGTAAGCAAATATTAGAGGATATAGAAAAGGACATAAGATATCCTATGATTGTTAAGCCTGTAAATTTAGGTTCAAGTGTAGGGATAAGAAAAGTAAAAAATAGAGAAGAATTAGAGGATGCAATTGACTATGGGTTTGAATTCTCTATGAGGGTTTTAGTTGAACATGCAGTAGAACATTTAAGAGAAATTAATTGCTCTGTGTTAGGAGATTTTGAAAATGCAAAGCCTTCTGTTTGTGAGGAACCAGTGAATGCAGATGAAATATTAAGCTATCAAGATAAGTATTTAAGCGGTGAAAAGGGTGGCTCTAAAGGAATGAGTAGTACCAAACGAAAACTTCCGGCAGATATTCCAACGGAAATATCAGATAAGATAAGAAAATATGCTGTGGAGACTTTTAAAGCATTGGGCTGCAATGGTGTAGTTAGAATTGACTTCTTAATGGATAATGAAACAAAAGATGTTTGGGTTAATGAAATAAATACGATACCGGGTTCTTTAGCGTTTTACTTATGGGAAGCTACTGGGCTTAAATATAGGGATATGTTGGATGAGGTAATTAATTTGGGATTAAAGAGAAGTAGAGAGGAAGCTAGTGTTACTTACTCATTTGATACAAATGTTTTATCCGGAATAAAATTAGGTGGAAGTAAAGGTAAGTTATAAAAAAGGTGAACTAAAGTCGAGGCTACTTTTCAGCAGCCTCTTTTTTCTTTGTGTTTGACATACATATTTATAAAAGATATAATGACTTTACCAACTAAATGTTTTAGTTTTCGAAACCATAAAAAATCAATAAGGATGGTGTGTATTTTGAAAGATAAAGTTATAAAAAGATTTAAGAATATAAAAGAGCTACTTTATCATTCTGCAAAAATTTATGCTGATAATGTAGCTTTTATGGTAAAAAGCAAAAGTAAAGAAGGTATTAAATATACGGAACATACCTATTTGGATTTATTAAATGATATAAATTGCTTTGGTACAGCCTTACATAAACTTGGATTAAAAGAGAAAAGGGTTGCGGTAATTGGGCATAATTGCTATGAATGGGCGGTAGCACATTTAGCTAATTTAATGGGTGATATAGTTTCTGTTCCATTAGATAAGGGACTTCAAATTGGAGAATTAGAAAGCTCTTTAATTAGAAGTAAGGTCGACGCAGTAGTATTCGACCATAAATTAAAGGATATTATAAGGGAAATAAAAGAAAGAGGAAATACCCAAATACATCACTATATATGCATGGAAAAAACAGATGAGTTCTTATATTTCTATGATTTACTTGAGAGTGGTAAAAAGGAAATAGAAGATGGAAATAACGAATATGTAAATTGTAAAATCGATGAATATAAAATGAGCATATTATTATTTACGTCCGGTACTACATCTAGGTCTAAAGCTGTTATGTTAAATCAATATGGAATAGCTACCAATATATATGATATGCAATTAGTTGAAACGTTTTACACGGACGATGTTAACATTGCATTTTTACCGTTTCATCATATTTTTGGTTCTACCGGAATGCTTGTTATGCTAGCTTCAGGAGTGAAAACTGTTTTCCCTGACGGGTTAAAATACATACAACAAAATTTAGTTGAGTATAAAGTATCTGTATTTATAGGTGTACCTATATTAATAGATAAAATGTATTCAAACATAATGAAGGAATTAAAAAAACAGAAGAAAGATAAAATTATTAAATTTTTAGTGAAATTTAGCAACCTATTATTAAAGTGTCATATAGATGTAAGAAATACTTTCTTTAAGCCTATTAATAATGCGATAGGTGGCAATATGAGAACTATTATATCTGGAGGAGCTCCGCTTGATGCGAATGTAGCTAAGTGGTTTAATGAAATTGGTATACGTCTTGTTCAAGGGTATGGGCTAACTGAGACGTCTCCTGTTATAGCTGCAGAAAATGATTATTTAATAAAGAGTGGTACGGTAGGATTACCTATGAAAAATGTCGAAATTAAGATTGAAAACGCCGATGCAAATGGTATAGGTGAAATAAAGGTAAAAGGACCTAATGTAATGCTAGGGTATTATGAAGATGAAGAACAAACAAAAGAAGTATTAAAAAACGGATGGTTTTATACAGGTGATTTGGGTTTTATAGATAAAGATGGGGTTTTATCTATTACAGGAAGAAAAAAAGATTTGATAGTATTAAAAAACGGTAAAAAAGTTTTTCCTGAGGAAATTGAAATATTAATAAATCGATTGGAAGAAGTTGAAGAATCGTTTGTTTATGGATTACCTGATGAAAATGATAAAAATGATGTGAAAGTGGCTGTTAAAATTGTCTATGATGAAAAAACAGTTAAATCAAAATATCCGAATGCCTCTTTGGAAGAGTTAAACAAGATAATTTGGGATAAAATTAAGGAAATAAATCAAACTCTTCCTATGTATAAACATGTAAAGAAGTTAAGTTTGACAAGCGAACCGTTAATAAAAACATCTACAAATAAGATAAAAAGAAACGAAGAATTAAAGAAAATTTTAATGTGAATAAAAAGCTCTTTTTTTACCAATAATAATGGTAAAAAAGGGGCTTTTTTATGAAAAATAATAAAGATAAATCGATACTTAAAATGAATAAGGACTTTTTTGCTATTTATTCTATTTATAGAAGGTTAAATGATACAAAAAATTCTAAAACCCAATTAGTACCTGCAAGTGAGTGGCTTTTGGATAATTTCTATATAATTGAAGAACATGCAAAGCAAATAAAAAGGGATTTTAATAAGAAAATATATAGGGATTTGCCTATTGTAAGTTCCGGATATACAAGAGTTTTTACGATTGCAAGAGAAATTGTAGAAAAAAATGATGGAAAAATTGATGAGAATATTATAGAAAACTTTATAAAAAAGTATGAGGAAGTTACACCATTATATATGCGTGAAATATGGAATTTAGGTGTAACATTAAGAATATCCCTTATAGAAAAAATAAGAAAAATAAGCGAAGAAATAGTAAGAACGTATAGTAAATGGGAACAAGCAGAAAAGTGGTTAGAAGATTATAACGAAAATTCAGAATTAAGGTTACCGGGTGTTGACGATAATTATTCTTTTTATGAGCATCTTGCTTTTAAACTAAGGAGAATGGGGAAAGACGGAATCATAGTTCTAAACCGTATTGATAATTACATAGAGAAATACGGTACAAGTATTGAAGCTATTTCGAGGAAAGAGCATAGCATTCAAGCTGAAATGAAAATTTCTATAGGAAACTCTATTCAAAGTTTAAAATATATTTCTAATATTAATTGGAATGAGCTTTTTAATAAAATAAGTGAAATTGAAAACATTTTTAATACAGAAAAATCAGGTATTTATCCTAAAATGGATTTAGAGAGTAAAAATGCATACAGGAGCAAGGTAGAAAAAATCGCAAAAACCTTTGAGATTTCTGAATTGCATGTAGCTAAAAAATGTGTGGCATGTGCAGATGAAAATTATGATGATGAAAAAGCCGGACACGTCGGATATTATCTATTAGATGAAGGTAAGGAGGTCCTAATAGATAATTTAGATGTGAAAGTTCCATTTTTATATAAACTAAAAAACTTTTTTGTGAAAAATCCATTCCCTATCTATTTAACAACAATGATTTTATTTGCACTTATTTCTACTGTATTATTGTATTTACTTTTTTATTTTACGACAGGGATTACAAGACTTTCTTATATCGGATTAGTATTTGGATTTATTATTGCGTTTGATGGAGGAGTATGTTTTGCGAATTACCTATTTAGTAGAATGTTTAAGCCTAGAGTGATACCACGACTAGATTATATGGAAGGTATTCCTGAGAATTCGGCTACTATGGTTATTGTTCCTACATTACTATCAAGTAAAAAAAGAGTAAGTGATATGCTAAGTAATTTAGAAAAATATTTTGTAGCAGTATCGTCTGAAAATGTGTTTTTTACATTGGTAGGGGATGCAAAAGAGAGTGAAACAGAAGATATAGAAGAGGATGAAGAAATTGTAAAAAAAGGGATAAGTACCGTAAATAGGTTAAATGAAAAGTATGGTGCTAAAAAGTTCTTTTTTGTATATAGAAAAAGATTTTTTAATGCGTCAGAAGAAAAATGGCTTGGATGGGAAAGAAAACGTGGAGCAATACTAAAATTTAATGAATTTTTGATTGACGGCAAAAAAGAAGATTATAGATGTGTTTCGGATGGTTTTAATACTTTGCCGAAAATAAAATATGTATTAACAGTTGATGCAGATACAATAATTCCTATAAATGAAGCCAGAAAGTTAATTGGAGCGATTTCACATCCTGTAAATAAACCTGTATTAAATGAGGAAGAAACTGCTGTTGTTTCGGGGTACGGACTAATTCAACCACATATAGGAATAGATGTGGTAAGTGCAAACCAGAGTAAATTCTCACAGGTATTTGCCGGAACCGGAGGAATAGACCCATATGTTTGTGCATCATCAGATATTTATCAAGATTTATTTGGGGAAGCAATCTTTACAGGAAAAGGAATTTATGATTTGGAAGTATTTCAAAAGGTTTTAAAGGATACTTTACCGGATAATGCTATTTTAAGCCATGATTTACTTGAAGGATCATATCTTAGAGCGGGGCTGGCAACAGATATTGAACTAATAGATGGTTATCCTTCTAGATATAATGCTTATGCAATGCGTGCACATAGATGGATAAGAGGCGATTGGCAGATACTTTCTTGGATGTTTGGAAAGGTAAAAAATAGAGCGAATGAAACTATAAAAAATCCAATAAATAAAATATCAAAGTGGAAAATATTCGATAACCTAAGAAGAAGTTTAACAGCACCGTTTATGATGCTACTGATATTTTTGGCATTTTGGATATTGCCCGGAAATCCATTAATATGGACTGCTTTTGCAGTAATACTCGGAATAAGGGGAAACAAAAAACAATTTTTATATCAGTTTTTATTTCTTCCGTTCCAAGCTTGGCTTATGTTTAGTGCAATATGTATAACGCTATATAGAATGGTTTTTATAAAGAAAAACTTATTAGAATGGGTTACAGCAGCAGATATGGAAACTAAGTTAAAAAATACTTTAGGTAGTTTTTATTTTCTTATGAAATCTAACTTAGTTCAAGGACTTGCAATTTTTTTACTTGCGTATTTCGTAAAGGGAGACAGAGTATCGATAATTACAGGGTTATTCTTATTTGCAGTTTGGACAATTTCACCGATAATTGCATTTTATATAAGTAAACCACGTCATAATAAAAATGAAAATTTAAGTGATGATGAAAAGGAAGAACTAAAAATATTTGCAAAGAATACTTGGAGCTATTTTGAAACATTAATGAACGCTGAAAATAATTTCCTTCCACCTGACAATTTTCAAGAAGATCCACCAAATGGGGTAGCATATAGAACATCTCCTACAAATATTGGATTGGGGATGCTTGCAATTTTGTCAGCTTACGATTTAGGATTTATAGATAAAAATGAGTTGATAGATAGGTTTGAAAAAATATTAAATACAATTGAAAAGCTGGAGAAATGGAATGGGCATTTGCTTAATTGGTATAATACTAAAACGCTAAAGCCTTTATTTCCAAGGTATATTTCTACTGTAGATAATGGAAACTTTTTAGCTTATGCTATTACAGCTAGAGAAGGAATTAAGGAAATACTATGTGACGAGGATGAGAAAAAGAAGGAGTTTGTAGAAAAACTTGAGCAAATAATTAAAGAAATGGATTTCTCAATTTTATATGATAAAAAGAAAAATGTATTTTCTATCGGGTATAACCTAGAAGAAGGAAGGCTTACAAATTCATATTATGATTTACTGGCTTCAGAGGCAAGGCAGACAAGTTTTTTAGCTGTTGCTCGTCATGAAGCGCCGGTAAAACATTGGTTTTCTTTAGGTAGAAGTTTAACGAAGTTAAACGGGCATAAAGGGCTGGTATCTTGGACAGGTACGATGTTTGAATATTTAATGCCACTTTTAGTTATGAAAAATTATTACAAAACTTTACTTGATGAAACGTATGATTTTGTAATAGAAAGCCAAATGATATATGCAAAAAAGAAAAATGTCGTATGGGGAATTTCCGAATCAGCATTTTATAACTTTGATATTAATTTGAATTATCAATATAAAGCGTTAGGCGTTCCTTGGTTAGGCTTAAAAAGAGGACTTATAGATGATACTGTTATCTCACCTTATTCTACTATGCTAGCACTTATGGTAAAGCCGAAAGAGGCATATAAAAATTTAGGGGTAATGTTGGATTTTAATATGTTTGGAAAGTTTGGCTTTTATGAAGCAATTGATTTTACTCCTGGAAGGCTTAAATTTATAACAGGTGATAAGAATTATGCACAAATAAAAAGTTATATGGCACATCATCAAGGAATGAGCTTGGTTGCAATTAATAACGTAATAAATAATTTTGTTATGCAAGAAAGATTCCATAGAGATGTTTATGTAGAGTCAGCAGAGGTACTTCTGCAAGAAAAAGTTCCCGGAGATATAATTTATACTAAGGATAGTAAGGAAAAGGTTGTACCACCAAAGCAAGTTGTTTATGAGAGTATTGATACCGATCGTGAAATAGAGATAAAAGAAAATATAAGACCTGAATTTAATGTGCTTACGAATGGAAGTTATTCGGTAAGAATAAATGATAGAGGTATAGGAGTTTCCCAACTTAGCAATGTATCAATTTCAAGATATAGAAGTGATTATTTAAACGAAATATATGGGCAGGTATTTTATATAAGATGCATTAATACAGGTGAAATATGGTCACCAACATATCTCCCGTATTTTAAGAAACCGGATAAATATATGACAGTTTTTTCAGGAGATAAAACTAAGTTTATTCGTAGAGATGGAAATATAGAAACTAATTATGAAGTGGTAGTAGCGACTGAGGATAACCTAGATATAAGGCGTATTTCAATAGTAAACCATAATGATATGGCACTAGACTTTGAAGTTACAGGATTACTTGAAATTGTTAATGGAGACCAAAACGCAGATATTGCACACAGAGCTTTTTATGGACTATTTGTTACTACTGAACAAGAAAACGAAGTATTACTTGCAACTCGTAAACCTAGAAATAGCAACGAAGAAAATTTTGTGGTATTTCAAACGTCTTTTGTGAATGGAGACAGTGTTGGAGATTTTCAGTTTGAAACAGACAGAATGAAGTTCTTAGGCAGAGGAAGAAGCAATAAAAACCCAAGTGCAATATTGGAAGGAAAACCTTTACTAGGAAGTGTAGGCGGAGTTTTAGACCCAATATTTGCACAAAGAAGAATTATACGAGTAAAACCAAATGAAACAGCAAGTGTAAACTTTATTACCGGTATACAGCCGGAACGGGAAAAAGCACTGGAAACAGGTACTCGGTATAGAAAAGATGAAATGATTTCAAGAGTGTTTAGATTAGCGTATGCTAGAAATCAAGTTGAATTATCATACCTTAATGTTACTTCTGATGAAGTGAAATTTTTTGACGATATGATAAAATATTTAGTTTAATTATGGAGGAGAAAATATGAAAAATACTAAGGGTATCCTCTGGAGTCATGGAATTTCAGGTGATTTACCGATTGTGCTTATTGTTATAAAAAAATACGAAGACTTAGATGTTATTTACGATATGATAAAAGCACACGAGTATTGGAGAACAAAGGGGATTTTTGTTGACCTTGTTATTTTAAGTTACGAGGAAATTAGTTATAATCATCCTTTGTGGAACAGCATATTTGAAATTGTGTCCGGCAGCCATTTAGGTAACTTACAAAATGTGTCCGGTGGAGTTTTTATGTTACGAGGAGAAATTTTAGATAAACAAGATATAGAAGAACTTATCAGTATTGCTAATATTGTGTCAGAAGATGGTGGAGTTAGGTTACCTGAAGATGTAAAAGCAGAAGAACCATATAATGATAGTTTGTTAAGAACTGGCGGAAAAAGTATAGATAAAAGAAAACTTGAGTTTTTTAATGGAATTGGTGGCTTTGATGAAAAGGCAATGGAATATGTTATATATCCCACAAAAAATGAATACACTCCCCTTCCTTGGAGCAATGTAATGTGTAATAAGGATTTTGGCTGTATAATGACAGAAGCGGGTGGCGGATATACATGGGCATTTAACAGTAGAGAATATAGGCTTACTCCTTGGAGTAATGATGCAGTTAGTGACTTACAAGGAGAATATGTATATCTTGAGGATTTAGACAGTAAAGAACGCTTTGGGGCCTATTTACTTCCTTACGAAACTAATGGAGGATATGAAGTGTCTTTTGGGCTTGGATACTGTAAATATCTATCTATAATATCCGATTTATTAATTGAGCTTACTGTTTTTGTGCCAAGAAAAGAGCTTGTAAAAATTTCTATGATAAAGATTAGAAATCTAAGTGGCAGAAAAAGAAAGTTAAGTTTAAGGTATTATATTAATCCGGTACTTGCATTTAGTAATAATTTTAGAGAAAAAAATATAAAGACGACAGTTGATAATGATAAAATAATTTTTGAAAATAAATACGAAAGAGAATTTTTTTATAGTAAGGTTTATTTAACAACGGGCAAAGGAAGCAATTTTTATAAGAAAAATATTGGGGTAGAATCGTATATTAATGTTGAAATAAATGATAATGATGAACTAAATAAAGTGTTCCTTTTGGGGGCTTGTGAAAATGAAGTGATTGCAGATAAATTTTTAGAATGGGAGAAAGCAAGTACTGAATTAGATGAAGTAAAAAAGTTTTATAAAAAAGATGTACAAAAAATAAAAGTTAACACTCCGGACAAAGCTACTAATTTATTATTAAATGGTTTTTTACTATATCAGGCACTTGTTTGCAGAATTTTTGGTAAGAGTTCATTTTATCAGTCTGGAGGAGCTACCGGATTTAGAGACCAACTTCAAGATGTTATGCCGTTTTCGTTTATTATGCCGGAGCTTACTCGTGAGCAAATTTTATACCACGCCAGACATCAGTTTGATGAGGGAGACGTCTTGCATTGGTGGCACAAAGAAGCTCAAAAGGGAACACGAACGAGATTTTCGGACGATTTGCTATGGTTAGTTTATGTAACTAATTATTATATAAAAGTAACTAATGATAAAAGTATTTTAGATGAACAGGTTTCGTTTGTAGAGGGGGTAGAGCTTGAGGATTATGAGGATGAAAAATATATTGAATTTGAATATTCTCAAAATAGCGCCTCTTTATTTGCACATTGTATTTTTTCAATTGAACATGCATTAAAATTTGGAGAACATGGACTTATATTAATGGGATCAGGTGACTGGAACGACGGAATGAATGAGGTCGGAAATAAAGGAAAAGGTGAGAGTGTATGGCTTTCGTGGTTTTTATATAAAATACTTGTTGATTTTTCTCCCATTTGTACAGAACAAGGTAGGGCTGATTTAGCGGAAAAATATAATGAAATTGCGATAAAGTTAAAAGAACAGATCAATACTAAAGCATGGGATGGAGAATGGTATAAAAGAGCATATTTTGATGATGGAACTCCTCTTGGTTCGATAGAAAATGATGAGTGTAAAATAGATTCTATTTCACAGTCTTGGAGTGTTATTTCCGGTGCAGGAGATGAAAATAAAAAAGAGAAGGCTATGAATTCACTGGATAATTATTTAATAGATAAAGAAAATGGAATTATAAAATTACTCACTCCTCCATTTTCAGAAGGCGAATTAAAGCCAGGATATATAAAGAGCTATTTAGAGGGAATTCGTGAAAATGGTGGTCAATATACTCATGCAGCTATTTGGGCAGGAATTGCTTATGCAATAATGAAAAAGGGAGATAAAGCATTTTCTATATTTGAAATGTTAAATCCTATTAATCATAGTAGAACAGACAGTGAAATGAAAAAATATAAGCTAGAGCCGTATGTTATTTCAGCTGACATATATACTAACCCGCTTCATATAGGGCGGGGGGGTTGGAGTTGGTATACTGGTGCAGCATCTTGGATGTATAGGTTTGGAATTGAATATATATTAGGAATAAAATTTAGAGGAAAAACGGTTATTATTGAGCCGTGTACAAGCTCTGATTGGAATGAATATACTTTGGAGTATAAAATTAAGGATACAACATACAACATTAATGTTAAGCTTAACTCCGGCAAAGAAAATAAGATTGTTATTGACAATGTGTTAGAAGAGGGAAATAGCTTTACTATAAGTGAAGACGGAAAGTTTCATTTTATAGAGGTATATTGCTAAATTATTTACAAAATTATCAAAATGATGTAGTATATACTTGGGAGTTGGTTAATTTGGATAGAATTTTAGGCATTGACCACGGAGACAGCAGAACAGGTCTTGCTGTAAGTGATTTAATGGGGTGGACTGCCCAAGGAATTGAAACGGTACATCATAAGGGGAATATAAAAATTCTTTTAAATAGAATTAAAGAGATTATTGCTGAATATAATGTTAATAAAATTGTTATAGGGTATCCTAGAAATTTAAATGGTAGTATTGGTCCAAGGGCTGAAAAAACTGAAGAATTTATTAAAATTTTAATAGACAAGTTCGGTTTGGATGTGATAAAATGGGATGAATGGTTAAGTACGGTTTCTGCTCATCGAGATATGATTGATATGAATATAAAAGGCAGAAAAAAGAAAGATATTGTGGATACAATAGCGGCCGTTCATATTTTACAGAATTATTTGGATTCAATTTCAAATAAATAATTTTAATGTTAGCTAAGCTAACAGAATGGAGGAAGAAAATGAGTGAAAATGAAGAAATGAATAATGAGGAATTAGATAACATAATTGTTCTTACAGATGAAGATGGAAAAGACGTTGAGTTTGAATGGTTAGATACTATCGAAATGAAGGACAATACTTATGTTGTTGTAGTTCCGGCTGAAGAAGAAACTGATGAAGTTGTAATCTTAAAAATGGAAAAGGAAGACGAAGAAGAAACATTCGTTGGACTTGAGGATGAAAATGAAATAAACGAAGTGTTTGAGGAATTCAAAGAAAGAAATAAAGAAATTTTTGATTTTATTGACTAAAAAAGAATAAAATCCTGTAAATTGCACATATTAACTCTGTAACATATATTTGCAATTTGCAGGAGGTGAATCTAAATGGCAAACAGAAAGAAATTAGTTCCAGAAGCAAGTGGTGCTATGAACAATTTCAAGTATGAAACAGCTAGTGAAATGGGTCTTAACTTAAAAAAAGGTTATAATGGAGAAATGACTGCAAAACAAGCTGGTTCTATCGGTGGTAATATGGTAAAGAAAATGATTCAAAAAGCACAACAAGATATGGCTAAGTAATTAAAACCATTTTTGGGGGCGAGTTTTCGCCCTATACATAGAATAGGGGTTTATAATATGGATAACAATACTATTTTTATGAATTTGCAGGATTTGCAAAAGAAAGAAAAGCACGAAAAAATAAAGAGCATTATGAAGGAAGTATATCAAGCATTAAAAGAAAAGGGATATAATCCTATTAATCAGCTTTGCGGATACTTTGTTTCTGCGGACCCTACATATATTACTAATCACAACAATGCTAGAGCGCTAATTACCCAAGTTGAAAGAGAAGATATATTAGAAGCTATTACTGAAGAATATATTGAAAAAATGTGAGGAATGGTAAATATGGAAAACGAAATAGTTATGATTTATAAAACTAATGAAAAATATCAAGAGGTAGAAGGACTAATAAGCTTTTTAGCATCAGCAGGTATAAATGCACTTCGTTCGCCTCACTCTGTTATTGGTTCGGCTCTAGACCAGGTTAATGGGATATGTATATTTGTAAATAAAGAACAAGAAGAAGAGGCAAAAATTCTTATAAATGAATATTTTAATAAGAATCCTGAGTTTGTAGACTTACCGGATGAATTAAAAGATTGAAAATTATGGCTACCTAACGGTAGTCATTAATTTTTTTGACAAAAAATGCAAATTATAACTAAATTCGACACTAGCCTTCAAGTGTCGTTATTTTTTTTGTCGAAATATGATGTAATAAAATGGTAGAATACCCATTGACTGGAAGAAAAAGCCGAGTTATTATATAAGTGTCAAAACACAAGACTGTTGTGAAGGAGTGAGTGATATGTTAGAAGAACTCGGTGAAAAAATTGGAAATGCAGTTGAGAATAATCTTGATGATATAACGCCTACTCAAAAAGAGATTATTCAATATACAGTAGTACAAGTTTTTGGAGAACTCATAAAAATGGCAATAATGTTTGCTATTGTATGGCCGTTTGGAGTAGCACATTTATTATTAATAGCGATTTTTTCCATGGCGATATATAGAGTCCCATCAGGCGGGGTACATTCTAAAAGCCATATCGCTTGCTTTGTCACAAGTATGATTTTATTTATGGGAAATGTTTTAATTTCATCATTAGTAAAAGGACCACATTTAGATATTATATATATATTAATTTTTTTGATAAATATTCCTATTATTCATTATTTTGCTCCGGCAGATACAGAAATGAAACCGGTAGTAAGCAAGAAACAAAGGTTACTACTGAAAATTATTTCTTATATATGTATGACTGGTACGATATTAATCGGAAGATTTGCTATTAATGATATAGTTATAAGAAATATATTTATATTCGGAACATTAATTCAAAGTATAACAATGTTACCATTTATATATAAAATTCTGGGAACAAGATACGGGTACAGAGACGGGATAGTAGTTCCACAAATTTAGATTTTTTTAGAGTGGCGCGTGCTCTAAGAATATATAAAAATTAAAGGAGGAGTTTTTTATGAAAAAAATGTTATGTAAGTTAACAAACAGGGTAGCAAATGTATACGGAGGAATGACAAGTAGTGCATCTATGTTCTTATTCTTAGGACAAGTAAAAACACCGGCTTGCTTAATTAAAAAAGACTAGTACATAAGTGACTTTACTATAAGCATAGCTTAATTATTGGCTACATAAGTTCTTAATTTGTAATTCATTAAAAAAGCCTCTCGACCGGTCCTCGAGAAGCTTTTTTTACTTTAATTCATATACAAACCCATCTTTTAACTCATAGAAAATTTCAACATTGTCTTTTATTATACTATATCCGTTTTCTGTCTTTTTAGCATCCGGATTATTTCTTAAAAATTCTTCTTCTGGAATCTCGGTCGTAACTGAATCATTATAAGGGTTTGCTAAATCTTGTGTTATAGGGCTAAAAGAAGAGGAACGCGTAAGGCCATCGGCGATATTATTTAATGTATTTTCCAGGGTATAATATGATGACTCTAATTCTTTTAATGGAGATGATGATTTAATCATCATTTTACGCTCCGGAAGGGTGTCAAATTTAACTGCTGTATCATCCGTACTTTGTAAAATGTATTCTCCGGTATGTAGTTTTGGAGAAAATTCATCATTAGAACTTTTACTAAATATGTTTTTATTATTTACTACATATATAGATAAACAAAGGCAAGTTACAACAAAAACCGCTGCACAATTTTTTATCCAATAAGGTAAGTGATAAACATTATTTTTAGAATATATATTGTTTAACGTTCTTTCCTTTAGTTCATTTGACACTGTAATATTTTTTAATTTTTTTTCAAATTCTTTCTTTAATTCTTCTTTTTTCATAATGTTTTCACCTCTTTCTATTCTTCTAAAATTATCTTTAGTTTTTCTTTAAGAATTTCTCTTGCTCTTTTCATTCGAGTTCTTACAGTGGCTTCAGGAATATTTAATACATTAGAAATTTCAATTGTCGAAAAATCTTTATAATAGTAGAGAATTAAAACATCTTTATATTTAGTAGGTAATAGTAAAATTTCATTTAATACCATATTCGCAGTCTCATTATCTATTATACTTTCATCAAAACTCACAGTTTCTATTGGATCATTAAAGTTTTCAATAGAAACTACTTTCTTTCTCCAAGCACTTTTTAAATAGTCTTTACATGTATTTATTGTTATTTTTATAATCCATGTTTTTTCAGAACTTTTTCCTTGAAATGAGCTAAGATATTTATTAACTTTTAAAAAAACATCTTGAAATATATCTTCGGCTGTGCTAGGATTTTGCATGTATAGTGTCGCTATGCGAAGAACATCATTACCGTAAAGCTCAATTAAGTTTTCAAGCTTTTCTTTATTATTCATAACTTCAACTCCTACGGTTAATTATTAGACGAATTAACGCTTAATTTTGTTTCAATTATAGTATGACATATTTTTTAATATTTTTCAAAGGGATTTTGGAGGGACTTGTATGGACTATTATATTTTAACACCAATTTCATTTTTATTGAGAATTTTGGAGGCATTTTCTCAATTTAGCTTAGTTTTAGTTATTTTAGACAAAAACATTTTTAATAAGAAACATCTTTTTGGAGCAATATTGTTTTCGGTAATTTTTGAATTAGGAAAGTCGATTTGCCCACAATATTTATCTGGATTTTTAGCCATTATATTAGGTGTTCCTTTTATATCTATATATTTTAAAGAAAAAGTATGGAAAGTTGGGATATCTTATATAATTACCGGAATAGGTGTGGCATTTTTAGATTTTATAGTTTTACTATGTTTATCATTGATATTTCACATTCAAAAGTTTGATGATATTGCAAATATGCCATTGTTATATAACTTAGGCTGTTTAATAATTTCCATGTCTTTATTAGGAATAAGTTATGTGATTTATTTAGTAAAGAGAAAGCGTAATATAAAACTTGAAGCTTTACCTAAGGCTACAACAGGATTGATTAATGCAATTGCAACATTTTTATTGTTAGTACCGAACCTAGTTATGCTTTTATATTATCATGATGATAAAAATATACCACTTATAATTATAATCATAAATATTCTTGCAATTATAGCAATGTTCTTTGTAAGTACATATAACACTAAGAAAGGCTTTGAATTAGTAACTGCTGAGCAAGAATTAGTAACTCAAAAGACGTATAATAAAACTCTACAAAATCTTGTAGATGGACTACGTACGTTTAAACATGATTATAACAATACACTTCAAACGATGTATGGTTATATACAACTAAATAATATGACTGCACTACGAGAATTTTTTGAACAAATATTGGATGAGTCAAGAGCCATAACGGCATTAGATAAATTAAATCCTGATCTTTTTAAAAATCCAAGTTTGTTTGGATTAATTACTGCGAAATATGAATATGCAAGACAAAATAATGTTAATATAAACTTTGAAATGTATGGAAAACTTGAAAATGCTAATATGCAAATATATGATTTGACAAGAACTCTTGGAATATTTTTAGATAATGCAATTGAGGCATCTGCCGGAAGCGATAAGAAAAAGGTTAACTTTATGGTATGTGAAAGAAGAGGGAAAGTAGTTATCGAAATTACTAATTCATATTCAGAAACAGGGTTAACGATAGAAAATATAAATGATAAGGGTATGTCTTCAAAAGGAGAAAATAGAGGATTAGGTTTATATAAAGTTAAGGAAATATTAAAGAAGTACTCTAATGTTAAGCATGAAACAACAGCGTCAAAAGGTATGTTTATGCAAAGACTTACCATAAGTAAAATAAAAGAAAATTCAAAACAAAAATGTTAGGAGGAAATTTATATGTTAAAAGTAACCGTTTTTGATACAAAGCAATATGATATTGCCGGTTTTGAAAAATACGGAAAGGAAAATGATATTAATTTTAAGTTTTTTGACACAAAACTTACAGAGGATACTGTGGGTTTAACAAGAGGATCTGACGCAGTAGTAGTGTTTGTAAACGATACTGTAAATGAAAAGGTTATAAAGGAGTTATGCGAAAATGGAGTTAAATTAATAGCATTAAGATGTGCCGGATTTAATAATGTGGATTTAAAAGCTGCACAAGGCAAAATAGCTGTTGTAAGAGTTCCGGCATATTCTCCATACGCGGTAGCTGAACATACAATGGCACTACTACTTACATCACTTAGAAGAATTCATAAGGCATATAACAGGACAAGGGAATTTAATTTTAGTCTTAACGGACTTACCGGGTTCGATTTACATGGAAAGACGATAGGGGTAGTAGGAACAGGAAAAATAGGAAAGATATTTATTAATATTTGTAAGGGTTTTGGAATGAACGTAATAGCATATGATTTATACCCTGACAATAATGCAGATATAAAATATGTAAGTTTAGATGAATTATTTGCGAATAGTGATATTATTTCTCTTCATTGTCCACTTACAGCAGACAATAAGTATTTAATTAATAAAGAAACAATTGCTAAGATGAAGAAAGGTGTTTATATTTTAAATACTTCTAGGGGAATGTTAATTGATGCAGAAGCATTAATTGAGGGAATAAAAGAGAAAAAGGTTGGCGCAGCTTGTCTGGATGTTTATGAGGAAGAAAATGATATCTTCTTTAAAGATTATTCGGGACATATATTGCAGGACGATATTTTAGCTAGACTTATTTCTATGCCAAATGTTATCATTACATCTCATCAGGCATTTTTAACTGAGGAAGCTTTGGATAATATAGCGAATACTACTGCAAAAAATATAAAGACTTTTTTTGATGATGGAAAATGCGAAAATGAAATAGCATATAAAGAGTAAAAAATGACGCAAAGCTTAGCTTTGCGCCATTTTATGTTATTAATAAATTCTTAATTTGATGTATTCTGTATCGCCTGTGTTGTACTTTACTTTTAATTCAGTAGTCCCTTTTTTCTTAGGAGTTACTGTAATTTTTTCTGATTTTGTTAGGCTAGTTTTAGATAAACTAACATAGCTACTATCATAAGTTATTGTTGCACTTTTTGCATCGAAAACATCTAAGTTTATTGCAAGAGCAAGATTTCCGTTATAGCTAAAGCTTATTTCACGAGAAGTTGTTGTATTGTCATCGTCATCTATAATAACATCAATATAATCTGTATCTCCTGTATCATATTTGATCTTTATTGTAGTTTCTCCGGCTTTTTTAGCAGTTACAGTAACTTTACCTGAACTTGTAAGTTTTGTTTTAGATAAACTGATGTATTTGTCATCATAAGTTAAAGTAGCTTTGTCTGCATCGTAATCTTCAAGATCTATATAGATAGTATCTTTTTCACCAACACTAAGTTTTATTTCATCATCGTTATCGTCGTCATCATCGTCTTCAATGATAACATCAATGTATTCTGTATCACCTGTATTAAATTTAACTTTAATTGTGGTTTCGCCTTCTTTTAGGGCTTTAATAGTAACTTTACCTGAACTTGTAAGCTTTGTTTTAGATAAACTGATGTATTCATCGTCATAAGTTAAAGTAGCTTTACTTGCATCGTAGTCATCAAGGTCTATGTAAATAGTATCTGTATCGCCTACTTCTAATTCGATTTCATCATCAGTATTTTTTCCATTACTGATAACTACATCAATATAATCAATATTTCCGGTATTATAAGAAACTTTAATAACAGATTTTCCAACTTTTTTTCCTTCTACTGAAATATTACCTGAATAATTTACATATGTTTTCGAAAGTTTAACATAAGAGTTGTTGCAACTTATTGTTGCACTGCTTGCACCATATTTGCGAAGATTTACATAGAATGTATCTTTTTCGTTTACTTCTATTTCCATATCATCGCGAGTGCTTGTGTGTGAATAATCAGGGTAATCGTAAGAATAATTATAGTTGTTAGAGTTAATGTATACAGTGTTATTATTGAAACTAACATTTGAGTTTGTGAGTTTTCCAAATTCACTTAGTGGTACATATGTCTTACCTTGGTAGTTTAACATTGGAGATGTTGGTTTATATGCACTTCCGTTAACATATACAGGGAATGGACTTAAGTACACTTCATAAACTAATGTACTTGCAGTTACTATTCCACCAAATAATAATGCACCTACGGTTATTCCTGCGACCATACTTTTTAAGTCAAATAACTTTTTCTTCATTTTATATTTCCTCCACTTCATAAATGTTTTAAAAACGGGTATAGTTAAGTATATTAAAATAAGTAAATTTGTATACATATCTTTACATAACTAGAAACCATTTTTAATGTTAACATAAGAATAAAATTCTGTCAATAGTTTGACTATGACAAAAATATGTGATAGTATAAGCACGAGTTAGATGCGGATGTAGTTTAGTGGTAGAACTTGAGCTTCCCAAGCTTATGGTGGGGGTCCGATTCCCCTCGTCCGCTCCATTTACGGAAATTTTGCAAAAGAAAAAGGGAGGAATTAATTATGCCATTAGTAACAACAACAGAAATGTTTAAAAAAGCATATGGAAAGTATGCAGTAGGTGCGTTTAACGTAAATAACATGGAGATCGTTCAGGGAATAACTGAAGCAGCTATGGAAGAAAATGCACCGGTAATTTTACAGGTATCTGCAGGTGCCAGAAAGTATGCTAAGCATGTATATTTAATGAAGTTAATCGAAGCAGCAGTAGAAGATACAGGAGTGCCTATCGCGGTGCATCTTGACCATGGTGCTGATTTTGAAATTTGTAAGGACTGTATTGATGGAGGATTTACTTCTGTAATGATAGACGGTTCTAAATATTCTTTTGAAGAAAATGTAGAACTAACTAAGAAAGTTGTAGACTATGCACACGCACATGGTGTTGTGGTAGAGGCTGAACTTGGAAAATTGGCCGGAATTGAAGATGCAGTAGTTGTATCACAAGCTGATGCAGCATTTACTGATCCGGAACAGGCAGCAGAATTTGTTCATAAAACAGGTTGTGATTCTCTTGCAATTGCAATTGGAACAAGTCATGGCGCATATAAATTTAAGGGAGAACCAAAACTTAGATTTGATATATTAGAAAAAGTTACAAAGTTACTACCTGAAACTCCTATTGTATTACACGGTGCATCAACAGTTATGCCTGAGTTCGTAAAACAATGTAATGAGTTTGGCGGACAACTTCCTGGAGCGCAAGGCGTACCTGAAGATATGCTTCATAAGGCAGGAACAATGGGCGTATGTAAGATAAACATTGATACGGACTTGCGTCTTGCAATGACAGCATCTATTAGAAAGTTTATGGTTGAACATCCTGATAAATTCGATCCTAGAGAGTATTTATCTCCTGCAAGAGAAGCAATTAAGAATATGGTTAAACATAAAATGAAAGATGTTTTAGGTTGTTCAGGAAAAGCTTAAGATAAGAAAAGGGGTAGTGAATCATACAAAACAGTATGGTTCACTATTTTTTTGTACTTTTATTTAATTGACAAATACTGTAAAAAGTGATAGAATTGATTGGTACGGAGGAAAAATGTTAGAAAATTTTTATAATGCTATACTTAATTTAATATATCCCGCAAGATGTGGATTTTGTAATGAAATTACAGGAACTAAACAGTTTATATGTGACAATTGCAGATATAAATTGAAACAAGAGTATACTAATCGCTGTGTATATTGTGGAAAAACCACACACTTAGCAAATGTTTGCAGGGAGTGTAGTGGTAAAAAGATATATTATGATAAATTAGTGTTTTTTAATGAATATACAAAAGAATTTAGAGAGAAAATACATTCATATAAGTTTCACGATAAAAAATTTTATTATAATTTTTTCGCGGAACTAATTTACGACAAATTATGCGGTATTGAAGCTGATATAATTATTCCTGTGCCTGTAAGTCGTGAACGGTTAAAGGAAAGAGGATATAATCAGTCTGCATTAATTGGAGAAAAACTTGCAAAAGACATGAAAATTGAATATAACGGTGAAATATTAATAAAAACAAGAAATAGCGAAAAGCAGAGTATGCAAAGTTTTTTAAAAAGGCGACAGTCTGTTAAGAATATTTTCCAAATTACCGATATATTAGAAATAAGAGGTAAAAAAGTAATTTTAATAGACGATGTATTTGCAACCGGTTCAACAGCAAATGAGTGTAGCAAAGAGTTAATTAAAGCCGGAGCAAAAAGTGTAATTGTTGCAGTAATTTCGATAAGTCATACATTGAAATAATGGCTATATATTGCAAAGTATACAAAAATTAAAAAGTTAAAAAAATTACAGTTTCCTATTAAGTATTTAAGATTTCTGCCGATATATTATTCACAAGGAGTAAAAGAGTTATTTGAAAGAGGTGCTTAGGATGAGAATTTCAGGAAATGTTTCAGCAGTAACAGGAATTTATACGAATGACAAAAAAATCTCTAAAGTAGAGAACGTTAATAAATTAAGCTTAGGGAAAGATGATATTAAAATTTCCAGCAAAGCTAAGGATTATACCACAGCTATGAATGCATTAAAAAATGTTCCGGATGTAAGACAAGATAGGGTAGATGAAATATCTGCTAAACTTGCAAAAAATGAATATAAGATTTCCGGAGACGATATTGCTGATAGAATTCTAAACGGCGGTTTTGATGCATCAATATAATGAAACAATTTTAAGGCGATGAGAATCGCCTTTTTTTCTTGCTTAAAATGTTAATGGTTTAAATATTTGACACAGAGCATATAAATTTGATATATTACTGTGTACGGAGGTATTTACAATGGAAAAAATAATGATTAACATAGACGGAACACAAAATTTCGGAAACGGAGAAGCTAATAATGTTGAGCTTACTACTGAAGGCGAACTTAGTGTTTCTACAGATTCATATACCTTAAAGTATAAAGAGAGTGAACTAACCGGAATGGAAGGTACTACTACTGAAATTACTGTTGAAAATAACGGAATAGTAAATCTAGTTAGAAGTGGTACTGTAAATTCTAATTTGGTTTTTGAAGAAGGAAAAAGGCATTTGTCTTACTACGATACAAACGATGGAGCATTTTCAATTGGAGTATTTGCTAGTTATGTGGATACGGTTTTAGAAAGAAATTATGGAGAAATATCTATAACATATGCCATGGATGTAGATGATAAACCAATTGGAGAAAATGAGATAAGAGTAAGATTTAAGAGATAAAAGAGACTAAAAAAGTCTCTTTTTTTTATGTAAAAAACTATTACTTGATAAACCACAAGTAAATGTGATAAAATATAATGTAAAATTGTAATTATAAGGAGAAAGTTTATGCAACAAGACAAAATTAGAAATTTTAGTATTATAGCACATATAGATCACGGAAAATCTACATTAGCGGACAGAATGTTAGAACTTACAGGTGTTTTATCTAAAAGAGAGATGGAAGACCAGGTTTTAGATAATATGGATATAGAGCGTGAACGCGGAATTACTATTAAAGCACAAGCTGTAAGAATGCTTTATAAGGCAAGTGATGGTGAAACGTATGAGCTTAATTTAATAGATACTCCAGGACATGTTGACTTTAATTACGAAGTGTCGAGAAGCTTAGCTGCTTGTGAAGGAGCAGTTTTAGTTGTAGATGCTTCACAAGGTATAGAGGCACAAACTTTAGCTAATACATATTTAGCATTGGAAAATAATTTAGAGATATTGCCTGTTATAAACAAGGTTGATTTGCCAAATGCAAGACCAGATGAAATTGCACATGAAATAGAAGATGTCATTGGACTAGAAGCTATGGACGCTCCTAGAATTTCAGCAAAATCTGGCCTAAATGTTGAGGCAGTTTTAGAAGAAATAGTAAAGAAAGTTCCGGCGCCAACAGGAGATGAAAATAAGCCACTAAAGGCACTTATATTTGATTCTTTCTATGATAATTACAGAGGTGCTATTTCGTATGTTAGGCTAAAAGAAGGACAAGTCAAGGTAGGCGATACAATTTTAATGATGTCTACCGGTAAAACATTTACAGTAACGGAGGTCGGATATTTTAGACCGGGTAGCTATATTCCGGCAGATGTCTTAAAGGCAGGACAAGTTGGATATATCGCTGCAAGTATAAAGAATGTAAGTGATACACGTGTTGGTGATACAATTACTAATGCCGATAACAGAACAGACGCACCGCTAGAAGGTTATAAGAAGGCAGTACCAATGGTGTTTTGTGGAGTATATCCTGTTGATGGAGCTGATTATGAGAATTTAAAAATGGCGTTAGAAAAATTACAATTAAATGATGCAGCACTACTTTTTGAACCAGAAACGTCTATTGCACTTGGCTTTGGATTTAGATGTGGTTTTTTAGGGCTTCTTCATTTAGAGATTGTTCAAGAAAGATTAGAGAGAGAGTATAATCTTAATTTAATTACTACTGCTCCGAGCGTTATTTACAGGGTTACAAAAACAGACGGTGAAGTGGTTATGGTTTCTAATCCAACTAATTTACCTGCTCCACAAGAAATTGATTTTATGGAAGAACCTATGGTTAAGGCTTCTATTATGCTTCCAAAGGAGTTTGTAGGAAACATTATGGATTTATGCCAAGACAGACGCGGAAATTATTTAAATATGCAGTATTTAGATGAAACTAGGGTTACCTTGATTTATGAATTACCGCTTAACGAGATTATTTATGATTTCTTTGATGCATTAAAGTCGAGAACTAAAGGATATGCTTCTTTTGACTATGAACTTATAGGATATAATCGCTCAAAGCTTGTAAAGTTGGATATTTTACTTAATAACGAGGTAGTAGATGCATTATCATTTATTGTTCACGAGGATAAGGCATATGCAAGAGGAAGAAAAATTGCTGAAAAATTAAAGAATGTTATTCCTAGACAATTATTCGAAGTGCCAATTCAGGCAGCAATAGGTGGAAAGATTATTGCAAGAGAGACGATAAGTGCTATGAGAAAAGATGTATTGGCAAAATGCTATGGTGGAGATATTTCAAGAAAGAGAAAATTGCTTGAGAAACAAAAAGAAGGAAAGAAAAGAATGAGACAGGTTGGTTCTGTTGAAATCCCTCAAGAGGCATTTATGTCTATCTTAAAACTTGACGATAATTAAAACGAAAGGGAAAGATTAATATGATGGAAGACATAGTTTTTGGAAGAAATTCCGTTATAGAATTATTAAATTCAGATAGAACAGTTAATAAGCTATTTATTCAAAAGGGAGAAAGCTACGGTTCTATAAAAAAAGTAATAGATCTAGCTAGAAGCAAGAAAATTGTTATAAGCGAGGTACATAAGTCTAAGCTAGACGAAATGACAGAGGGGCAAAATCACCAAGGAGTCGTGGCTTTAACATCTCCTTATAAATACTGTGAAATTGACGATATATTAAATGTAGCAAAAGAACGTGGCGAAAATCCATTTATTATTATATTAGACGGAATAGAAGACCCACATAATTTAGGTGCTGTAATACGTACAGCAGAATGTATGGGAGTTCACGGAATTATAATTCCAAAGAGAAGGGCCGTATCTGTTACGAATACTGTTGCGAAGGTGGCAGCGGGAGCGTTAGAGTATATGAAGATAGCTCGTGTTAATAACATAAATGATGCAATTGAAGAACTAAAAGAAAATGGTGTTTGGGTTGTTGGAACTGATGCGAGTGGAAAAGATAATTTGGCTGATATAGATATGGTCGGCTCAATTGCTATTGTAATTGGAAGCGAAGGCGAAGGAATGGCTAGTTTAACTAGAAAGAGATGTGATTTCTTGGCTAAAATTCCTATGAAGGGCAAAATCACGTCACTTAATGCTTCTGTTACTTGTGGAATGGTTATATATGAGGTTGCACGTCAGAGAAGATAGATTTGATGAAAGGAAGTTGTCAAATGGGACGAAAGATAAATAATAAGTCACAGGATAAGGGGCTTAAACAAGAGATTTTTGGTGTAGTAACTTGTTTTTGTTCGGTACTTTTAGCCTATGGAGTATTTTCCAGAGGTCATTCCGGTGCATGGGGAAATGCAATTGTTAATTTTTTCTTTGGTTTACTTGGAAATGTTGCTTATATTTTTCCGCTTTTTATGCTTATTTTCGGTATACAGCTCATTACTAAAAGTGCTAAGAAAAGAAATAGATTTTTTAAGTTTTCTATGTTTTTTATGCTAAGTGTTTCATTTTTACTATTTTTAATTAATGAAAAAACTGTTAATAGCGAGGCCGGGCTTACAGCACTTGTTAAAAATTTATATATGCAAGGACAAATTCCAACTGGTGGTGGTGTTGTAAGTATTTTCGTCGCTCCGTTTATAAAGTTTTTTGGAATAGTATGGACATACATAATTTTTATTTGCACTATGATTGTTTGTGTTTTATTAATTACAGAGATTCATCCAGCTACTATTCTTTTATGGATTAGAGATAAGGCAAGTGAAATAAAAAATAGTGAAAATGAATATGTAAAAGATTTTGAAAACAATGAAAAACCTAAAATAAAAAAGCCTGTTAAACTAAAAATTGATGATGTACCTAATGAAATTCCAATTGAAAAGTTTGACTTGGCAAATCAAATAGGAATAGATGAAGTTAAAGATGGAAAGGTGGAGGAAGAGGGAAAACCTGTTTCTAAGCCACAAGAAGAAGTAAAGAAGGAAGAAATAAAAAATGAGAATAAGAAGCCAAGTGATAATGAGCCTATTCCTACAATTAATATTGATACCGTAGAACCTGAAGTACCTAATTATGTGTTGCCTCCTATTGATATTTTACAAAAGCCTAAAGGTGTAGGCGGAGATAAGTATAAAAAAGAGCTTGTTGCGACTGCACAAAAACTTCAAGATACATTAAATAGTTTTGGGGTTGCGGCGAACGTTGTAAATGTTAGTAGAGGACCTGCGGTAACAAGATATGAATTGGCTCCGGAGGCTGGTGTTAAGGTTAGTAAAATTGTTGGACTTACGGATGATATTGCTTTGAATTTAGCAGCTCCTTCTATTCGTATGGAAGCGCCTATTCCGGGTAAGGCAGCTGTTGGTATAGAAATTCCGAATACTTCTGTTGATGCGGTGTTCTTAAGAGAAATTTTAGATACTAAAGACTTTAATGAGCATCCTTCAAAGATTGCTTTTGGACTTGGAAAGGATACTGCGGGTAAGACGATGATTGCGGATATAGCTAAAATGCCACACGTATTAATTGCCGGTGCTACAGGTTCCGGAAAGAGTGTATGTATAAATACTATTATTACAAGTTTGCTTTATCGTGCAAAGCCTAATGAAGTAAAACTTATCATGATTGACCCAAAGGTTGTTGAACTTGGCGTATATAACGGAATTCCTCATTTATTGATACCGGTTGTTACTGACCCTAAAAAAGCCGCAGGTGCTCTAAATTGGGCGGTACAGGAAATGGTAAACAGATATAATCTGTTTGCTCAAAAAGGTGTTCGTGATATGAAGGGATATAATGAGGCAGTAAAGGCTAACGGCGAGGACGGAGCATTACCTCATATTGTAATTATTGTTGATGAGTTGGCTGACTTGATGATGGTTGCACCTAATGATGTTGAAGATGCAATTTGCCGTTTGGCACAAATGGCAAGAGCAGCGGGAATGCATTTAGTAATTGCGACACAAAGGCCATCTGTTGATGTTATTACCGGTCTTATAAAGGCCAATGTTCCTTCGCGAATTGCTTTTGCAGTTTCATCGCAAGTAGATTCAAGGACTATTTTGGACATGGCGGGAGCTGAAAAGTTACTTGGAAAAGGCGATATGTTATTCTATCCAATGGGAGCTTCAAAACCTACAAGAGTTCAAGGTGCATTTGTTACTGATAAGGAAGTAGAACAAATAGTAGACTTTATTAAATCAAAAAATGAAGTTAAGTATGATGAAGATGTTTTAGAGAAAATTCAGAGTGGAGTGACCGGAGTAGCAAAATCTGAAGAAGATGCCGATGATGTTGATCCGTTATTAAATGATGTGATTTCAATGGTAGTCGAGCTTGGACAGGCATCTACTTCATTAATTCAAAGAAGATTTAAAGTCGGATACGCAAGAGCGGCTAGAATAATAGACCAAATGGAAGAACGAGGCATAATAAGCGGATTTGACGGAACTAAACCTAGACAGGTATTAATATCTAAAGAAAATTGGGAAGAAATGCAGGCTACAAGTAATAAATAAAATAAATATAATGTGATAAAAAAGGTGAAAATATCAATTATTTTCATCTTTTTTTGCGTTTGGTATTGCAATTTTTGTAAAATGATGTATAATTATTATGGTAACTAAAATTTGTTACTAGCCATTTTGGCAGACGTATTCCAAAATAATTATTTTCGGAGGATTTTATTATGGCAGAAGTTACTTTTCGTACTATCGAGTGCTCGCATTGGATTCCTGCAAATCGTGTAAGTCGCGAAACAATTCAGACTTTCGAAGAAATCACTAGAAGAGTAAAACGGATTAAGTGCGATAGTCCTTATCTCAGTGAGCTTTTACACGATCTGAGCGAGAACTTGAAATCGGAGAACTCCGCGTTGTGGCTTAAGGAAAACAGAAAGGAACTTAGAAACTCTGTCTACCTTATGTCCGAACTTGACCCGATATCCACGGATTCGAGTAAGCTACGTACCGAGAAGTTAATTATCGGTGCAAAGTTGATCGAGGTGATCGAAGCTTAATTTTTTGTTTGAAAAAACTAGGAAAAAAGTTGCATTAAATCACAATGCAATGTAAACTAAGCAAGTAAAAATTATTACGCAATGATTCGAAATTATTTCGAATTAAATCACCCCAACGATTAAATATCAAGGAGGATAACTATGTGGTGTTTTCTTAAGGACGAACTGCTGAACGACATCGTTCCTACGATCATGAAGTTCAACAAGGAAAGTGACAAAGTAAAGGCAGAAGCATTGGTAAAAAGAATTGATGACGCACTCGTCAAGACCGGAAGTGGCTATTCACTTGAAAGACTGTATCAATATGATGCATCGTTCAGGAAAGAAGTAGAATACTTCGCTACTAGTGAGGACCCGTATTTGGGCATATTCGGTGGCAAGGTAGTTTGGCTTGTGACAAAAGGTCCGCATTTTTACAATGAAGACTAATTTGACAATTTAATATTTGACTCAGGAGCGACCAATAGGTCGCTCCATTTTTCTTTTTAAAAAATGTATTTACAAGTAGAAAAATATGATACAATA
>CAKSUD010000004.1 GCA_934500865.1 uncultured Clostridia bacterium
CTAGATAGATTAATTAAAACTCAGAATTGTCCCGAGAAAGAATTACTTGAATCTATGAAATATAGCCTTATGGCAGGTGGGAAAAGACTAAGACCTGCTTTGGTGCTAGAAGGATATAGGCTATTTAAGGATGATTATGAAAAAGCTGTTCCGTTTGCTTGTGCAATGGAAATGGTGCATACATTTTCACTTATTCATGATGACTTGCCGGCAATAGATAATGACGACTTAAGGCGTGGAAAACCTACAAATCATAAGGTATTTGGCGAAAGTACGGCGATTTTGGCGGGAGACGGATTGCTTGATTATGCTTATAAGGTTATTGCGAGTGATTTACAAAATCTTGATAATATTGAGAACAAAGTAAAAGCTTTTAAGATTTTTTCAGATAATGTGTTTGATATGATTAAAGGTGAATATGTTGATATAGAGAATGAAGGCAAAGACATTTTAATTAGTGAACTTATGTATATGCATGATAATAAGACTGCGGCTTTAATTAGAGCATCACTTACGATGGGAGCAACTCTTGCGGGAGCTACTAATGATGAAATAAAAGTTTTAACTGAATATGCTAATATTATAGGTCTTACTTTCCAAATTCGAGACGATATTTTGGGCGAAGTTGGAGATGAAAAGGTACTTGGTAAACCGATAGGTCATGATAAAACAAAAGGAAAACGTACTTTTGTTACTGTTTTAGGACTTGATGAAGCTAAAAAGCAATTAGAACAAAAAACTGAGGAAGCACAAAATGCACTTGTAAAGTTTTCTAAGTATAATACCGATTTCTTTAATGAATTGGCAATATTTATAAAGGAAAGAAACAACTAAAAGGGGTAGAATATATGAATATAAGAGATTACAAGTTTTTAATAATACCGATTATAGCGTGGGCAACAGTGCAAGTTTTTAAATTTTTGGCTGATGCAGTAAAAAATAAAAAACTTAATTTTAAACGACTTGTGGAAACTGGTGGTATGCCGAGTTCACATTCGGCGACAGTTACTTCTCTTATGACAGCAGTGGGAATATCCGAAGGTCTATCGTCTCCTATTTTTGCTGTTGCGTTTGTTTTTTCGATTATTGTTATGTATGATGCAGCAGGAGTTAGAAGAGCTGCAGGGAAGCAAGCGAGTATACTAAATCAACTTATTAATTCAAATCAAGTTCACATTGATACTAATGTTAAACTGAAGGAATTATTAGGTCATACGCCTGTTCAAGTAATTGTTGGCGGTGTTTATGGTGTTATTGTTGGCATAATATTTATGCTATAAAATGAATATTTAGTGTAAAAATAGATAAACTACTCATTAAGTGAGTAGTTTTTGTTTTTAAAGGGAGGAAGAAGAAATGAAAATAAAAGAAATTATGAATACAAATTTAAAATGGGTAACACCTAATACTGATTTGAAAAAAGCAGCAGAAATAATGCAAAAGTATGATGTTGGAGTTGTGCCTGTTTGCAATGATAATCAGACACTTTTGGGGTTAGTTACAGACAGAGATATTGTTGTTAGAAATATTGCAGAGGGTAAGGATCCTGAAACTACAATGGTAAAAGATATAATGACATCAGGAGTTAAAACAGGAAGACCAGACATGTCATTAGATGAAGCTTGTGAAATTATGTCTGATTGGCAAGTAAGAAGATTACCGATAGTTGAGAATGATAAATTAGTAGGGTTAGTATCTCTAGGTGATATTGCACTTGATTGTGATTTCGATATAGAGGTATCTCAATGTTTATGCGATATTTGTAAGGATAGAGAAATAGATAAGTGGAATGAATAAAGAAAAAGGATGTCCAATCGGACACCCTTTTTAGTATATTTCTGCATGAATTTCGATATCTTTTTTGGCACTTCTTTTTAATCTTTCTCCGGTTAGCCCGATACAAGCAATTTTTACTTTCCCTATTTCTTCAGAAGGAATTTCAACTTGGGCAAATGGTACATCACCAGTAGGTACATATACTTTTTTAAACATACTATAAATGTAATTCAAAATTATATTGTGACTAGGACGTTTTAACTCCATTTTTACAAGAGATTGAGAAGGTTTCATAAAAGAAGTACAGTCTGCGTATTGAGGCTTTACAACAAATCTTCCGGCTTTATCTATGAATCCCCATTTGCCGTTTTGACAAACAGCAGATATTCCATAAGAGAAAGGTTTTACATAATCAAATCTGGATTTTATAACTATGTTTCCTTCTGTATCAATAAATCCCCACTTTTTTCTAAGCTTAATAGGGGCAAGTCCTTCGCTAAAACCTTGAATTCTATTATATAGAATAGGAGGGTTTTTTTTACGATTTTCCTTGTACCATTCAGTAAGTTTAGTAAGGTCATTTGTGATTTGAGAATTACCGACACAATGAATTATACCTAGTTGAAAATTACCATTATCAAGTCCGAATGCATCTAAATACTTAGGTGAAACAACTTCAACTAAATTTTTATTTATGAAACCCCATTTATTTTTAGCTTTTACCCAAGCAAAACCATCTTTAAAATCACATATTTTTTGGTATCTATAAGGAACAACAAGCTTTTCGGTTTCAACGTCAAGTATTCCGTAAAGTCCTTGTTTATATACTGCAAGATATTTTTTTGAATTTATATCGTGAAATTTTTTATAGTATTTCTTTATGTTTTTGAAGTCTTTATCTGCAAATTTTAGCATTGCAAACTGTTCAGGCGAAACAACTGACATAAACAAACCACCTTTCATAAAATCATACCACTAAATAATTCTACACAAAAAAAATAGAATATACAAGTGATTTTTACGATAATTTTTTTGAACTCTCTAAAAATGTGAAAAATATGTGAATTTAACCAATTAAGGAAGGAATTTAATAAAATGTGAAGAAAAAGTAAATGTCGATATATTACTAATTTATGCCCTGTTTCGACAGAGGATAACCTTACCCGTAGAGAGAATTAGAGCTTCGGGAGGAGGATAAAAATGGTAAGTATAGACTTTATAAATGAAAGTAGGACTATAATTGTAAAAATAAATGAAGAAATAGATCACCACACTTGTGAAAAGATAAGGGACAAGTTAGATTTAGCAATTGAATTTAGAGGAGCGAAAAGACTTATTTTTGACTTCGATGGAGTTAATTTTATGGATAGCTCAGGACTTGGACTTATTATGGGAAGATATAAAGCGATTACGAAAAAAGGTGGAATTGTTAGTGTGGTAAAATTAAAGCCGACGGTAAGAAAGATATTTCAAATGTCCGGGATATTTAAGATATTGGATGAATATGAGAATACAGAGACAGCATTACAAAAGATGAAAGTGAGGGTATAGGATGGGATACGATAATATTATGAAGTTGGAATTTTTAAGTAAGTCTACTAATGAAGGGTTTGCAAGAGTAGCAGTTGCTTCTTTTGTTTCACAGTTAGACCCTACAATAGAAGAATTATCTGAAATAAAAACAGCAATATCAGAAGCAGTTACTAATTCTATTGTACATGCTTATGATGACGAGCTTGGAATGATAAGCATTTCGGCACAAATAAAAGGAGATATGGTAACTATTCAAATAAAAGATAAAGGCAAAGGAATAGCAGATATAAATAAGGCGAAAGAGCCACTTTATACGACTAAACCTGATTTAGAGCGTTCCGGAATGGGATTTACTATTATGGAAAGCTTTATGGATAAACTTGTAGTAAAATCAGAGCTAAATAAAGGTACAAGTGTTACTATGAGTAAAAGGATAAAGAAAAACATACAAGGTTTAATACATAAAGAAAAAGAAAGAGTTATGTAAGAAGTAGAATGGCAGAGGATGTTGTGGATATTAGTTCCGCGTGGTTACGAAAGAGAAAGGAATAATTATGGAATTTACAAATGAAGAATTAATTTTGGAGGCACAAAATAACTCCAGAGATGCAATGAATTTATTAGTGGAAAAAAATTCGGGTCTTGTTTGGAGCATAGTTAAAAGATTTATGAATAGGGGGTACGAAAAAGAGGATTTATATCAAATAGGTTGTATAGGGCTTATTAAAGCTATCCGTAAATTTGATACTTCTTTTAACACTCAGTTTTCTACATATGCTGTGCCACTTATTATGGGAGAAATTAGAAGATTCTTAAGAGATGACGGCTTGGTTAAGGTGAGTCGTTCATTAAAGGAAACGGCGGGAAAAATAAGACTTGCAATAGATTTCTTTTTTGCGAAAAACGGCGTAGAACCTACTGTTGCAGAATTGTCTGAACGCTTAAAAATTTCAGAAGACGAAATAATTATGGCATTAGAAACGATGCACCCAACAGAATCATTAAATGCGATTGTTAATGAGAATGATAAAAATCCTATTTATTTAATAGACAAATTGTGTGCGGATGTAGATTCTAGTAATAAGGAATTTGAGAAAATCGTATTAAAGCAATTAGTGTCTGAGTTAAAGCCTAAAGAACAGCAACTTATAACTATGAGATATTTTAAGGGGGCTACTCAGATGAAAGTAGCGGATATGCTAGGAATTTCTCAAGTGCAAGTTTCACGAATGGAAAAGCGAATTTTAGATGATATGAGAACAAAAATGGCAGAGTAAAAGGTGGCATAAGCCACCTCTTTTCTTTTTATTTCAATATTTCTTTTGCTTTTTTATAGATTTCTTCGTTTATGTCTTCAATTGTTCTTAATTTGCCGTCTTCTGTACAATTAATCTCGTCCCAATTATATTTATTTATTAAGTAACAAGCATTGTCGTAGGCTTTATTTAAATAAGATTCGTTTGATTCATGTATGTCTTTTTCTTTTTCGTGAGAGAACTTGTTTTCCCGATTTTTCATTAACATTTGACTAACCTTTGGAGGTATGTTTAAGAAAAACACTTTGTCCGGCTTGGGTATTCCAAATAGTCCGTATTCAAAGTCGGAAAGCCAGGTTAAAAACTTTTCTTTTTCGTTTGGGTCATCTATTTTCCCGGATTGATGTACCATATTGGCTGTTACATATCTGTCTAGTATAAGAATTCCGCCATTTTTATAAAATTCTTCGTAGTCTTGCTTATATGAGGCATATCTGTCTACTGCAAAAAAAGTAGAGGAGATATAAGGACTTATTTCGTTTGCGTCTTTACCGAATTCGCCTGACAAATACATTTTTACTAGAGATGATGATGGATTTTCATATCTAGGATAAGCTATTTTTTTTACATTATATCCTTCGGCAATTAATCTATTATATAATCTTTCAGATTGGGTCTGTTTTCCGGAGCCGTCTAACCCCTCTATGACTATGATTTTTCCCATATTTTCATATCCTTTCCAAAATATTTTTCCTTGTTTATATTTCATATGTATGATACAATATCAATGTCGATTTGTAAAGAAATTAATTGTGAGGAGGAGTTAAATTTGAAAATAAATGGTGTAGGTTTGACGTCTTCTACGATTAGTCATACAGGAACTGGAAGTGGCAAAGTAAGAAAGTCTACCGGTGGAAGTTTTTCTGATAATCTTGGCGGTTTTGAAAGGGATAATGAAAGAGAACAACTGGAAAAGAAATTAAAAGATATTGCCGAAAAGGGCAAGTTTGTTAAAGAAAAAATGGAGTTGCGGGATTTAATAGAGTATAAAACTATGATAAAAGATTTTTTGGAACATACTGTTAGGTTTTCTTATAAATATTCTAAAGAAAGCAAGTTTGGCAGGGATGGTTCTTATAAGGTGATGGGAATTGTTAAAAAAGTTGATGAAGAGTTAGAAAGCTTGACACAGGAAATGATGAATTCGGAAAAAGATAGATTGAAGATTGTTGAAAAAATTAGTGGTCTTCAAGGAATGTTGGTTGATTTACTGATGTAGCAAAGGTGAGGAAAATGATAAATGAGTTGAAGAATGATATAAATAACGGAAGCATTAATCATGCATATTTTTTAGAATGTAATGATGAAAAAAAAGGCATAGAAGAGGCAAGGTCATTTGCAAGTGAAATTCTAGGGAAGTCTATCGATAACAATCCTGATTGTACTATTTTCTTAACTGAGGAGAAAACTATAAAGGTGGAGAGTATAAGGGATTTACAGAAAGATGTTGCGATAAAGCCTCTTATGTGCCAAAAAAAGGTCTATATTATACCTTATGCGGAGAAGCTAAATATTTCTGCTCAAAATTGTTTGCTAAAAACTTTAGAAGAACCGCCTAGTTATGCGATTATTATACTTATTTCGTCTTCGATATATAGTGTTATAAATACAATACGTTCTAGAGTTAAGAGAATTAGGATAAAGTCAGAAGATGGAATACACATTGATTCTGATGTTAAAAATATAATTGACTCAATTGGAAGTAAGAGCGTAATTGATGTTCTAAAGTTTTCTGAGTATTTTGAAAAGAATAAGGATAATATTATTGAGATTTTACATGAAATGATGAAATATTGTGATGAGAAAATAATGAGTGATAAAAATGTGTTGCGAGATAGTGGAAACAGTGATATAATTTCTGTTGCAAAATATGTTCCGATAATAGATTTGGCGGAACGTAGAATAAGCGGAAATTGTAATTTCTCAATGGCTATTGATGAAATGCTGTTGTCTTTTAAAGATTGTTAAGTCAGAAGTTTAATGGCTAGAAAGGAAATTTAATATATGAATATTGTTGGTGTTAAGTTTAAAGAAAAAGGGAAAACATATTATTTTAATCCTAATGGACTTCAAATAGAAAAAGGGACTGCTGTAATTGTTGAGACAGTAAGAGGATTGGAATTTGGATATGTAAGCCTAGCTAATAAAGAGGTTGCAGAAGAGAATTTGCAAAATCCTTTAAAAAATGTTATCAGAGTAGCGACTGATGAAGATTGCAAGAAGAATGAAGAGAATAAGAAAAAGGAAAAAGAAGCTTTTGAAATATGTGTTAAAAAAGCTCAAGAACATAAGCTAAACATGAAATTTATTGAAGCTGAATATACATTTGATAATAGTAAAGTTATATTCTATTTTTCGGCGGACGGAAGAATTGATTTTAGAGAGTTAGTTAAAGACTTGGCTGCCATTTTTAAGACTCGTATAGAACTTAGACAAATTGGTGTTAGAGATGAGGCTAAGATGATTGGAGGCTTGGGACACTGTGGCAGAGAATTTTGTTGCCATAAGTTCTTAAATGATTTCCAACCTGTTTCGATAAAAATGGCAAAAGACCAGTCGTTATCATTAAATCCTACTAAGATTTCCGGTTTTTGCGGAAGACTTATGTGTTGCTTGGCTTATGAGCAATGCGGATACGAGGAAAAGATTAAAAGAGTGCCTAAAGTTGGTTCGATTGTTTCTACGCCGATGGGAGATGGAACTGTTGTTTCTTCAAATATTTTGAAGGAAGAAATAAAAGTTAAGTTAAATGATAAAAATGATGATGTAGATTTAGAAACTTTTAAAGCTAGTGATGTTAAAGTTATAAAAGCTGTTTATGAAAAAAATGTGGCAGAAGATACGGAAGAGTTGAAGAAATTAGAAGATTAGTGGATTTTGGAGGGATAGTAGATGATTATTGAAAGAATAATCTATAACATTTTAGCTGTTTTGTTTTTTGTATACACAATTAAGTCCTATATAACCAAACGTAAAGAGGCGTATTTAGTTGTTGCCGGCGGAGAAGTTGTGGCTGTGACTTTTAATGTGCTAAACTTATTTAATGGAGTTTATTATGGGAATTATTTGTTCGAAATTATTTCGGCTGTTTTGGGAATAGTGATTCCGAGTGTTGTATTTTTTAATGATTATTTTGGAATGATAAGAAATAATATTATGGGATTACTTGGACCTGGGGGAAATATATTTGAAAAGGGTATGGTTAATGAATATTACAATAAAATTCCTATGTTAGATCCGAAAGACCCTGCTGATATTGTTAAGTGGAATAAGCTAAATGAAGAAGATATTTTTGTTCAATTAAAAGATAGATTTGCTAAGGCCGAAAGTTTAGCGGAAAAAGGAGAATACAAAGAGGCATTGGATATATATAATGGTGCTGAAGCATTATTTAATGAAAATCCGATTATATTGTTTAATGCCGGTGTTATATATATGAAAAATGCAAATTACGAGCAAGCTACCGTAAGGTTTTTAAGAGCAGCGGAATTACTTGAAAATCAAGAAATCGATGGGGATTCAAGTGCTTCTATTGCTTTTGATAGAGCTAAAGTTATTATTCAAGGAATTGAAAAATTTGATGTTTATTATAACTTGGCGTTGGCTTTTGCTTGTTGGAATAAACCTGAACTTGCAGTTGAGAACTTCAAAAAAGCCGGTGAGGCTAAGTCTAACTGGATTCTAGTTTATAAGCCTCTTGCGATAATTTTAGAGAACTTAAAGAGATACGAAGAAGCTGCTAAGATGTATGAAAAATTATCTGAGTATGAGCCGGAAGATTTTGCAAGTTACGGAAAAATTGGTACATTACTTGCATTTAAGAAAGAGTATGACAAGGCTATTATTAATTACAGAAAGGCTATAAGACTAGATCCTAATAATGCATTATTGTATTACAATATGGGAATACTTTTATATGAAACAGATAAGACTACTGAATCTATAAATACATTTAGAAATGCTATCGAAATTAATCCGAATGATTATAGGTTCCACTATAATTTAGCGCTTTCTTTGGAAAAAGCTGACGAAAAGGCTTTGGCTATTGATGAACTTAACAGAACGCTTGAATTAAAGCCGGATTATACATCTGCTTCTAATATGCTAGCTATATTATATTGTGGAAACGGAAACAGAAATGCTGCTGTAAATGTTTGTGAAAATGCTATTAAGTATGACCCGGACAATTATGAATTATACTTTAATGCAGCTATTGCTTATATGGAAATGAAGGACTACGAAAATGCAAAGAAGTATTTTACAATTGCAACATTAAAGAATTCAGAACTTGCGGAAGCATATTTCGGATTAGGTCAAATTGCTGTTATAAAAGAAGAGTATTCTGTTGCTGAGGAGAACTATATAAAGGCTATAAGAGTAAATCCTGAATATCCAAACCCATATTACAATATTTCCAGAATATACGCATATAGGAAGGAATACGCTAAGGTTATGGAGAATTTAACACAGGCTGTGAAATTAAATCCTGCATATAAACAAAGAATTAGAAATGATGGAGCCTTTGACTTTATGAAAAATATGAATGATTTTAAGGCTTTAATTTCAGACTAAATTTTAGATACAAAAGAAAGGATTGATGTTTTAATGGGAGATAAAGTTATTAATTTGACAAATGAAAATTACGAGAGCTTTATTAACACAGACAAACCGGTTGTGGTTGACTTTTGGGCTACTTGGTGTGGACCTTGCAGAATGGTTAGTCCGGTTATTGAGTCACTTGCTGATGAATTTGATGGTCAAATGCCAATTTGCAAGTTAAATGTTGATGAAGTGCCTGATGTGGCTACACAATATAAAATTATGAGTATACCTACTGTTATGATAGTGAAAAATGGTGAGGTTATTGACAAGGCTGTTGGAGTTAGAACTAAAGAAGAATATCAAAATATGATAAAGAATGTATTATAGTTTGTAAATGGCAAAAAACGCATTAGCTTTTGAGATACACAAAACTAATGCGTTTTGAGGTATTTAAAGGAGAATTAATTATATGAATATTGTTATTGCAGCCGGAGGAACTGCCGGTCATATAAATCCCGGAATTTCTATTGCTAATATAATAAAAAAATATTATCCTGATGCAAAAATCACTTTTATAGGTACTGAGTATGGCTTAGAAGGAAAATTGGTTCCAAAAGCCGGATATGATATTAAATTTATCCATTCTAAAGGCTTATCCAAAAATCCAATAAAACTAGCAAAGTCCATATTCGCTAATACCAGAGGAATATGCGAAGCGCATAAGTTACTAAAGGAATTAAATCCTAAAGTTGTAATTGGAATGGGTGGATATGTTTGTGCACCAGTTTTATTTGTAGCTAAAAAGATGCTTGGAATACCGGTATTTATTCATGAAAGCAATTCTATTGCAGGTAAAACAAACAAGTTTATAGGGAAATTTGCTGATGGAATTGCTTTAGGTTTTGAAGGAACTAAGCAAGAGTTTAAAAGCAAGTTCGTCTTTGTAACAGGTAATCCTGTAAACCAAGATTTTTTCGATGTGAAGAAAACTGATGAGAATGATACAGTGTTAGTCTTTGGTGGAAGTCAAGGCGCGAAAGCTATAAATGATACGATAATTGACTTGGTTAATAATTATAAGTTTGAATATAAGTTAATTTATGCAACCGGTGAAAAGAATTTTGAATCTGTTAAAAGTCAAATAAAAGATTTGAGTAAAGTTGAACTACTTCCGTACATAAATAATATGCCATATATGTATTCTAGAGTTTCACTTGTAGTGGCTAGGGCAGGAGCACTTACGATAAGTGAATTGGAGGCTGCCGGAATGCCCGGAATTTTAATTCCACTTCCGACTGCTGCTGAAAACCATCAAGAGTACAATGCAAGGGCTTTTGAAAAAAATGGTGGCGGAGTTATGCTACTTGAAAAAGATTTGAATGCGAAAAAGTTGAATTCTTTAATAGTAAAAATGCTTAAAGACAAAAAGAAGACAATTGATATTAAAAGGGAAAATGCTGACGAGAAAATCTTTAGAATGATAAGACCATATTTAGAAAAATGATATACATATTTTTGGTAAATAGTCCGATATAATTGACAGAAAAAATATATAGTTTAGGGGTGGTAATGTGGAAGGAGAATTTAAAATAAATTACAGAAAAATGTTTAAGTTTTTACTTACAATAGTTCTAGTCTTAGCTGGTGTAGTCTTGGGATTAGAACTTGCAATATTCTTTTTGCCGTTTGTGATTGCATACATAATTTCTAAGATAATTGAAAAACCGGTAGAGGTTTTGACGAAAAAGTTTAAGTTCCCTAGAATAGCAGCGGTAATTATGTGCATATTAGCTTTCATAGGAGCGGTTGGGGCTATTTGCTATTGGTTTGTTGCGGCAGTTATAAGAGAAGTAATTGCATTGTCTGCACAGACGAATTATATTTTCCCAACATTATATAATGCGATTTCTACTCAGGTAGGAAGATTTACTTTCTTTTATCAAAACTTAGATTTGTCTCCGGAATTGATCGCCGGAATACAAAGCACAGTTTTAAGTATTGTTAATACTCTTTTAACTTCATTGTCTGAGCTAATTAATTCGGCTGGCAATTTTGCTGTTAGTTTTGTTGTTAACTTGCCAAATGCATTGATTTATACGATTATTACATTGCTTTCAACGTTTTTCATAAGCTCAGATACAAAGTTTATTTCGGATTCATTAGAGAAACACTTGCCATTAAAGTGGTTGGCTAAGGTTGAGGGAATAGTAAACGATTTATTTAGTGCTTTAGGTGGATACTTAAAGGCACAGGGAATTTTGATTACAATAACTTTTTGTGAGTTGTTTATAGGTCTTAGTATTTTTAGAATAAATTATGCATTGATTTTAGCAATTGTTATTGCGATTATTGATGCTTTGCCAATACTCGGTACCGGTACAGTCTTAATTCCTTGGGGAGTAATATTACTAATAATGGGAAATTATCCACTAGCATTTGGAATTCTAGGTTTGTATTTATTTATAACAATAGTAAGACAATTAATTGAACCAAAAATTGTTGGTACACAAATTGGTATATATCCGTTACTTACGTTAATAGCTATGTATACCGGTGTTCAGCTAATCGGTGTCTTAGGATTAATTGCAGGTCCAATCGTACTAATTATTTTGAAGAATGTTTTGGGTGGAATTTACAACAAGGGAATTTTGAAAGAAATATTTGATGGAAGAGTACAATCTAATTAAATGACAAAAACACAAGTGATTTGTTTATAAATTACTTGTGTTTTTTAGTCCCTAAGAGAGTTTGGAAAAAGAGTTGCATTTTACATAATTATGTGATATATTGGTCAAGTATGAATATAAACTTATATCCACTTAATGTGGAGGATGTATTTTTGGAGGACATATTATGTGTAACCAGAAAAAGCTCGAACACTTTTACCTCGTTGGCGAAAAAGAAAGGGACGTTGTTAAGGAATGGCTGTTAGTGCAAAAAGCTAAAAATGACATGGAAGCAGCTTTTGTGGACGGCATTAGTAAGACATTGGTGGAAATCGATTATGACTATATGATTTCAGGGCTTGAACCTACCGTTGAAAGTGATGGAGAAATTCATTACAAACCGGGCGGAAAAGTTTGCAATTGGTTGGCAGGTCATTGGTGGATTGACTTGGCAAAGGATTTTGCTCCGGAGTATGATTCTAGACTGGCAACGCTTAGCGAATTGTGGCTTTGGTATGCATATAGAGTTGCAATGGGTTGGTGGAGCCTCGAGTATATCTGCAATGTAAGCAGATACTATTGCAAACCGCAAACTTTTGTCGACCGTTATTCAGCCTATGAAGCTAAGTCAGGCATGGTTTCAATTGGCGGTGCAAGAGATGGTACCAATAACACTTACAAAATTACTTGGCATAACGGTAAATTTGCTTTGGTTGGCGGTTGGAGAAATCCGGTTGCCTTTTATGAACTTGTTCCTAATGCTGAATACCATGGACATTCACTTTGCAGTGGCGAAGGTGGAACCGGTGTGGTGACTTTGCACAAAATACCCAAGTTCTAATTAAGTATAACCATTAAAATGTAGTGATTATGCCATAATATTAAAAATAAGAGCAATCCGTAAGGAAGGCTCTTATTTTTCTTTACACTAACTCGAAAATTTTATATAATACATTCTAAGGAGATACGATATGAAATTATCATTAAACGATTCAATAAGATATATAAAAGGCGTTGGACCTTCTCGTGAAAAACTTTTTAATAATTTGAATATATATACAATAAAGGATTTACTGTTTCATTTTCCTAGGGATTATGAGGATAGAACTGAAAAAAAGAAGATTTTTGAACTGATGGATGGGGAAAAAACTTCTTTTTGTGCTACTATAAGCGGAAAAGTCACTGTAGCTCGTCCGAGAGGAAATATGGTTATGATAAAGGCTAATGCAGTAGATGAAACCGGTTCGGTAAGTCTTGTTTGGTTTAATGCGACATATGTTAAAAATATTCTTAAAACCGGTGCCACATATACTTTTTATGGTCAAATTAAACGGACTGCTAATAGAATTGAAGTTGTTAATCCGATTTTTGACGATAAGGGTAACAAGAATACAGGTAAAATACTAGGAATATATCCTTCAACTAATGGTCTTTCTCAAACAGCTATTAGAACTGCAATAGAAAATATAATAGATGAGGGGAATGGAAAGACAGAGGAATATATGCCGGAGAGTATAAGGCTTAATAACGATTTAGAAGAGATAAATAGTGCACTTTATTCAATTCATTTTCCAACCGGTAAAGAGGACTATATAAAGGCAAGGCGTAGGCTTGTGTTTGATGAACTTTTACTGCTTGAATTAGGACTTATGCAATTAAAAAATAGTAATAATTCAAGTAAAAAAGGCATTAAGTTTAATATATGTGATGAAGTAACAGAATTTATAGATAATCTAAGCTTTAAGCTTACAAATGCTCAAAGCCGAGTAATAAAGGACATCTTTTCTGATATGAATAGTGATAAAGCCATGAATAGATTACTTCAAGGAGATGTTGGAAGCGGAAAAACAATTGTTGCGGCGATATCTATATTTAATGCTGTAAAAAATGGATATCAGGCTGTTATGATGGCGCCTACCGGAATTCTTGCTGAACAGCATTTTAATGAGTTTACAAGACTTTTTGGAAAATACGGTATAAGTGTGGAATTATTGTCCGGTTCGCTTACGGCAAAACAAAAAAAGATAGTAAAAGAGAAAATTGAGAATGGAGAAGTGGACATTGTTGTTGGAACACATGCACTTTTGGAAGATGATGTTGTGTTTAACAAGCTTGGGTTAATTGTTACTGATGAACAGCATAGATTTGGAGTAAATCAGCGGAGCAAACTTACGCAAAAAGGGCAGAATCCTGATGTGCTAATTATGACTGCCACACCAATTCCACGAACACTTGCATTAATTCTTTATGGGGACTTAGACATTTCAGTAATAGACGAGTTGCCACCTAATAGAAAGGTTATCGAAACATTTTTGATAGGAGAAACTCTCGAAGAAAGACTTAATGGTTTTATAAAGAAGGAAATAGATGAGGGTAGGCAGGCTTATGTCGTATGTCCACTAATTGAGGAACAAGAAGAAAGTTTAGATGATGAAGAAGAAGTAAAATTAAAGAATGTTGCTGAGGTTTATGAATGCTATAAAAAGATTTTTCCAAACTACAACATTGAAATTTTGCATGGAAAAATGCGCCCAAAAGACAAAGATGAGATTATGCTTAGGTTTAAAAACGGAGAAGTGGATATACTTATCTCTACTACTGTTATAGAGGTGGGGGTAAATGTTCCTAATGCAACACTTATGATTATAGAGAATGCTGAGAGGTTTGGACTTGCAGCGTTACATCAGCTAAGAGGAAGAGTGGGCAGAGGTAGTGAAAAATCGTATTGTATATTAAAATGTTATAAGCTTTCTAAAAATACTAAAGAACGTATGGAGATAATGACCAAAACAAATGATGGATTTAAAATTGCTGAAAAGGATTTGGAACTTAGAGGCCCGGGTGAGTTTTTCGGAGTAAGGCAGCATGGAATACCGGAATTCAAAATTGCAAATATCTTCGCTGATAAAATGATTTTAGAGGAATCAAACAGGGTGGCTAAGGAAATTATTAAAGAGGCAAGTAAACCTGAGTTTGAACCACTTTTTGAAAAGGTGGAAGAAAAGTTTAGTGGAATTGTGTTATAAAAACTATAAAAAAATGCAAAAAATAAACCGATATTTAAACGAATGAGTATTTTTGACATAAGATAAAAGTATAAATATATAAAAAAGGATTTGATAAAAATGGAACAACTCAAAATTTTGATGGTTTCAGCGGAAGTAGAACCTTTCGCAAAAACAGGAGGACTTGCAGATGTTGCGGGTGCTTTACCTATGGCTCTAAAGGCTATGGGACATGATGTTAGAATTATTATGCCGAGATACCAATGTATCTCTACAAAAATGAGTTATCTTACTGATTTTCCTGTTGAAATGTTAGGAAAACAGGAAACAGCAATTGTACGAGAAGGTTCTTTGAATTTTGAAGAAGATTCGGAGCATTATTCCATACCGGTGTATTTTGTAGACAGCTATCATTATTTCGATAGACCGGGAATATATTGCTATGGAGATGATGCAGATAGATTTTGCTTTTTCGATAAAGCAGTGTTAAAAATGCTGCCAAAGATAGGATTTAAGCCTGATATAATTCATTGCAATGACTGGCAAACAGGTCCCATACCGCTTTATTTAAAAGAAAAGTATGCAGATGATGTGTTTTATAATCAGATAGGATCTCTATTTACAATTCACAATCTCCAATACCAAGGAAATTTTGGCAAGGGTGTACTTCCGGTTATGGGGCTTGATGATAGTTTTTACACATCAGATAAACTTGAATTCTATGGTGAAGTTAATTTTATGAAAGCCGGAATTTTATATGCTGACCTTATAAACACAGTAAGTGAAACATATGTAAAGGAAATAAAAACTGCTGAATATGGAGAAAGGTTGAATGGACTTTTAAAGAGTAAGGAAGAGGATTTATACGGAATTGTAAACGGAATAGATACAAGGCATTATGATCCGGAAACTGACACAAGGATATATAAGAATTTTGATTCTACAACGCTTCATAATAAGGCTATAAATAAAAGAGAGTTACAAGACGAACTTGGACTTCAAAAAACTAATGCACCATTAATTGGTATGGTTACGAGAATTTGCGACCAAAAAGGTTTTGAACTAATAGAACAGATTTTACCGGATTTAATTAATCTTGATGTTCAGTTTGTTGTGCTAGGTCTTGGTGATCTACATTATGAAGATTTATTTAGAGAATATGCAAAAAAATATCCGAATAAGTTTTCAGCAAATATTGAATTTAACGATACATTGGCACATAAAATTTATGCTGGGTCGGATATGTTCTTGATGCCTTCTAAATTTGAACCTTGCGGACTGGGTCAATTAATTGCTTTTAGATATGGAAGTGTGCCGGTTGTAAGACAAACCGGTGGACTTAATGACACAGTCAAAGATTTTAAAATAGAAGAAGAAGAAGGAAATGGATTTTCATTTAAAGAATATAGTGCTAGAATGCTTATGAAAACTTTAGTTAGAGCTATTTCTGTTTATAAAAATATGCCTGATGTTTGGGAGAAAATAGTAGTTTCAGGAATGGAAGGAGATTTCTCTTGGCGTAAAGTATCAGATAAGTATATAAGTTTGTATAAAAAGATAATAGATAAGATTTTTTAGTCGATATTTTCCAATTGAAAAACTACTAAAAATATGATAAAATAATAGTATAGAAAGAGAAAATTCCTGCGATGTACGAGGATAAGGATTATTTCAAACCAACACATTTTATATGGGATTCTGAAACTTTATGTATCGATTGTAGGCCCTCGCAATTTTGCGGAACGGGAAACGTGAGATACATAGGAGGAGACCCACCTGCACATGCAGGTTCCGAAATATCCTTGATAAACGGCATAGGCGGGAATTTTTTTGTGTGACCATTAGGGACGGTTCTTTTTGGTCAAGATAAAAAATAGCCACAATTCGCTAAGTAAGTGAGTTGGGGCTATTCGTATTTTCAGACCTGTCCCAAATGGTCAATGCGGTTAACCAAATGAATAGAGATGAAAAATTAATTTTAAATCTTGCTACAAATTAATATTTTTGTGTATACATCACATAAAATAATGTGATAAAATGTTTATGCAAAAATAATTATTTGTGGAGGTGGAAGATGGAGTATTTAGAATTGATTTTTTTGTTTATAGTGGCACATGTGTTTGGTGATTATGTTTTCCAAGGTGAGTATATTGCAACTACAAAATCAAAGAACTATTACCATTTATTTGTGCATTGTATAATATACACATTTTGTTTTTGGTGTGTATTTTTTTATTTGAATAAAATAAGCTTTGCATTACTTATGCTAATCTTTGCGTCTCATTTTATTATAGACCTAGCCAAGGGAATATTAAACACAAAAAAACCAAGCAATTCAAAACTATATTATGCCATTGACCAATTGTTGCATTATGCAGTAATTTTGCTAATAATATTTGTTGTTTAGTGAGCTAGTGATCAAAGTGTAACGTATATATGAAAGGTGAGAATATGGAATTTAACGATTTAATAAATAATGTTTCTGTACAGAAATTTTTTGGAATAGCGGATATTTCAAAAATTCCTAATGAAACAATGGAACTAATTAGACTGCTTGAATATTGTAAGTTTAATAAAGACGAGAACATAGTTACATATGGTGCTGAAGCTGAAGACGGAATGTATATAATTATAAGCGGAAGTGCAACTGTGCTAAGTAGCAGTAATAAAATAATTGGGAAGATGAAAAGCGGTGGGTTTGTCGGTGAAATGGCTCTTATTTCCGGTAAAAAGCGCTCAGCTACAGTAAGAGCGGATGAACCACTTCAAGCCGTAAGGATTTCCAGAGCTTTATTTAATGATGTTTTAAAAAAGAATCCGGATTGTTATGCGGTTTTTATGGAGACATTGTATGCAAACTTGACTAATGTTATTTCTGAACAGCAGAGATTAAAGGCTGAGCTTGATATTGCTAAAAAAATTCAAGAAAGTTCATTACCTAAGAAATTTGACAATTTAGGGATAGAGATATGTGCAACTATGACTCCTACAAAAGAGGTTGGTGGCGATTTTTACGATATATTTAGAGTGGATGATAAACATATTTGTATGCTTATAGCTGATGTATCCGGTAAGGGAATATCTGCCGCGTTATTTATGCTTATGGCAAAAACGGTAATTAAAAATTATGCCAAGCTAAATATTCCGGTAAATGAGGTGTTTGAACATGCAAATAATGAATTGTGTGAAAACAATGATGCCAATATGTTTGTTACATCTTTTATGGGGATTTTAAATACCGAGACCGGAGAATTTAGATATGTAAACGCAGGTCATAATTTACCAATTATTTTGAAAGAAGGAAGCAGTGCTGAGTTCATTCAAGCAAAGCCCGGATTCGTTCTTGCAGGTATGGAAAACATTAAATACAAGGAAAATACAATGCAACTTGGCAAAGGTGACGCGATATTTATGTACACAGATGGGGTCACAGAGGCACAAGATAAAAATGATGAGCTGTTTTCTGATGAAAGGTTACTAGGATTATTTGGAACTAAAGCCTATAATAAAATGGCGGTCAGAGATATTTTGGCAGATGTGCACGCTGAAATTGACAAACATAGTTTTGGCATAGAACAGTCAGACGATATTACAATGCTTATGTTTAGAAGGAGCTAAAGGAGGCAAAAATATGTCTAATTTGATTATTGAAGCAAACAAAACGAATTTAGACAAAGTAATTGAATTTGTCAATGGAGAATTGATGAAGTTGCCTTGTACCGATGAATTAAAAACCAAGTTAAATATTGCCGTCGAAGAAATATTTGTGAATATTTCAAGCTATGCATATAACGAACACGGCGAAGTGGAGATAAACTGTAACGTAAATAAAGATGATTTTATGTTTGAAGTTGAATTTAAGGATATGGGAAAACCTTATGACCCGCTTGAGCGAACGGATCCGGATATATCTAAGGGGATAGATGAGAGAGAAATTGGTGGCTTGGGAATTTTTATGACAAAACAATTCATGGATGATATTGAGTATAGATATGAGGGCAATAAAAATGTTTTAATTATAAGAAAGAAGATTAAATAAGGGGGAAGAAATTAAATGAAGAAATGGATGTGTGCGGTAGTTTTTTTAGCAATTGTGACAGGAAACGCCTTTGCAAATAGCTTTGACGTAGAATACATAAGCATAAAGGACGAAATCGAAGCTGAGAATTCTATTAAAAGAGAAGATTTTTTTGCTATGATAGGCTCTATAAGTGGCAAAAATGCAGGTGATGAATTAAACTATATTTTTGAGGATGACGATGAAATTGAACCTAGATATAAAAAGTATGTTTATTCATTGGCTAATGACAATATTATAAGCGGAGAGAATACTAACGATAAATTTTACTTACAGCCCAAAAGAAAAATTACAAGACTAGAAGTTGCTGTAATAATAACAAAAGCTTTAGGAATATATTCTACATCGCCTTGCGAATTTGCCGATACTGATATACCGGCATGGGCAAACGATTATATTTATACTGCTATTAATTTTGGAATAATGAATTTAGATTCAAACGGATATTTTAATGCAAAAGCAACTGTAACATTAGAAGAAGCATCCGAAATGTTAGAAAATGTAGTAGGTAAAGGATATTTTGAAGAAAACAAGGCTACTATATATGCCGGAAATGGTATATCTTCTTTAAACGATGGAGAATTAGGTGATTCAAGCTTTTTTGCTCCGATGGGCATTATAAAGTATAAAGATGCCATTTATGTGGCTGATACTAAAAATAATTCAATAAGAGAAATTAAGGAAAATATAGTTTCTACAGTAGCTGGAAATTTTGATGCAAGAGATGAATTTGAAGTTGCTATTGGGAGTTTTGCTGATGGAAATAAAGCTAAATTCGATGCCCCTTCATTTTTAGCAACTCCAAAAACCGGATTACTAATTTCAGATACAAATAATAACTTGATAAGATACTTTATAAGAGGTAAGGTTTCTACATATGCCGGAAATGTAAACGGGGGATATAAGGACGGAAAAAGAACTAAGGCTTTATTTAATAATCCTACCGGAATTGTGGCTACAAATAAAGGAATAGTTTATATTGCCGACACAGGCAATAACGTTATAAGAAAGATAGATAGAAATGATAATGTTACTACATATGCAGGAGTAGTATCGAGTGAGGGCGGATACAAAGACGGAAACGCGAGAGAAGCAATGTTTAACAGACCTATGGGACTTGTGCTAAAAGGTGATGTTTTATATGTCGCAGATTGTGGTAACCAAAGAATAAGAAAAATCGAAAACGGAAAGGTTTCTACTATTGCAGGTGTTGGAGATGAAAAATACGATGATTCAAATGAAATTATAGGAGATTACATTGACGGAACAACAGAGGATGCCAGATTTAATTTCCCACAGAACATTGCAATAGATGAGGAAGGAAACATATATGTTGCAGACACAGGAAATTCTGTAATAAGAAAAATAGATAAAGATGGGAATGTTTATACAATTGCCGGATTGTCTAAAAATGATGAGGTTGAAATTGTAAGCCCTGTTGGGTTAATGATTGACGAAAACAAGTTATATGTTACTGATACAGTGAAAAATAATATTATTGTAATTGACATAGAGGAGGCGAAGTAGAAATGATATTAAAGAAGATTGCTTTATTTACTGCTTTTATAATGATAATTACGAGTTTCTCTTTTGCAGCAGAAGTGGCAAATGGAAAAACAATAAGGCTTGAAATGTATACCGGTAGCGTAGAAGTAAAAAGTGGAAGTGGAAAAGAAATAAGTGCAACTGAAAAAATGAGGGTTTTTGACGGATATACTGTAAAAACACTAAGTGATTCAGAAGCGTATTTTTCTCTTGACGATACAAAGGCCGTAAAGCTTGGCGCGAATACGGAAATAAAGATTAAGAAAAGTTGGTTTTCTAATAAAATAGCAGTTATTTCCGGAGAATTATTTTTTAATGTTACTAAGCCTTTAGGCAGTAATGAAAGTTTAGAAATTTCTACTCCGACAATGTCAATGGGAATTAGGGGTACAAGCGGTTGTGTTATTGTAAATGATAAGGGAGCAAAGGCACAAATATATACGGGTAAGGTAGAAGGCTCTAGAGGCAATGCAAAAGTTCATATTAATGCCGGAGAACAGGCAATAGCAACTACCGGTTTGCAACTATCTAAATTGAAACAAGATGGTAGTGAAATTCCATCTATGGCACTTAGAGAGATAGTTAAAGATAGCAAGTTGGCTAATGAGATAAAGGAAAAAACAGAATTAAATGTAGATAATTTTACTGAGCAAGAAAAAGAGAATTCGGCTCGTGAACAGGAAATAAGTGAGAAAAAGGTGGAGGAGCTAGAGGAGGCTCGTGAAATAGCTAATAAAGAAAAAACAGAAAACAAGAAAAGTAGTACGGTTAACAGGTCTGTCACCGGAAAGAGTTCAGGCGGTTCAAAATCTTCACTTCCTCAATTGACATGGGAGATAGTAATGAATTGGATAGAAGTAAATTCTGACGTAGGGCTTGACGATTTTGTCAAATTTGCAAGTGGATATAGTTCCGGATTAAATATTAGCGGATACAATAAGTTAGATGAATACGGAAAAATGGGTGTAGAAAATGATATGATCGTGGATAGCACAGATGTTGGTACGATTAGGCACATTAATAATTTGAGATACTATGATACTGTTGAGAACTTGGCATCAGCGTTTAATGAATCAGTGGCTAACAATACAATAGCGCCAACAGAATCACCAGCGCCAACGGATTCACCGGCACCAACAGAGTCACCTGCAACTGATGTATAATTAAATTAGGAGATGATACATATAAAGAAGTATATTGTTTGCACTTTATGTGCGGTTATGTCTATAATTATTTTCTTAAGTGGTGTGCTAAGTAGAATAGAAGTCAACTTATCAGATATGTTTTTTCAGTCGGAGAGTGTCTTAGACGGAAATATTGCGCTTATTGAGATAGATTCAAAAAGCCTTTCCGAGCTCGGCCCTTTTCAGTCTTGGCCGAGAACATATATGGCGGATGTTATAAATATATTAAATTCAGATGAGAATGTAAAACCTGCTGTAATCGGCATCGACGTTATGTATTTTGGAAATACAACTAAAGAAGCAGATGATGCATTAGTAGAGGCTTGTAAAATTGGAAAGAATGTTGTTACAGGCAGTTTGGTTAACTTTGATTCTAAGTTAGTAAGCGATGAAAATGGTACTTTTTATATGGATAATAACTACGTAAAGCAAGTAGAAGAACCATATGACGAGCTTAGAAATGTTATTAAATATGGGCATCTTAACACAAAAGTAGATAGTGATGGTGTAGTAAGACGAAGTATAAATTCCATAAAGTTACCTAGTGGCGAAGAAATGAGAAGTTTTGCATTTGAAGTTTATAGGATGTTCTCTGAGAAAACAGGAGAAAGTGTGAATTATGATATTCCAACCGATACAAATGGCGAGTTTTATATCCCGTATTCAGCTAAGGTTGGCGGATTTTCTGATGGAATTTCATTTGTAGACGTTCTTAATGGGGAAATTAATCCGGATATTTTTGAAAATAAGATAGTTTTAATAGGACCATATGCGGCAGGTCTTATGGATAACTATATAGCGGCAATCGATCATAACGAGCAAATGTATGGAATGGAAATACAGGCCAATATAATAAATACATTAATAAGTGGCAATTTCAAAACTTATGTTCCAAAGTGGGTTCAATGTATTTTGATTGGTGTTATTGTTTTTATTATGACAATTATCTTTGAGAAGAGCAGTCTAAAGAAATCTTTTATAGCACTGATGATTGGAATAGTAGGATATTCAGGATACATATGTGCGCTTTATCATTTGGGTGGAAAGATATCTGATGTATTATGTGTACCATTATTCATAACACTTATTTATATTGCCTTTATTGTAAAAAAATATGTTAAAGTCATTTTAGAGAAAAGGAAGGTTGAGGGGACATTTAAGAGATATGTTGCACCTCAAGTTGTAGATAAGATTATAAAGGACGGAATTGATAATATAGAACTTGGCGGAAAGAAAACTGATATTGCGTGCCTGTTTGTAGACATTAGAGGGTTTACCCCTATGTCAGAGGCACTAGCTCCTGAAGAAGTTGTGGGGATATTGAACGAATATTTAAGTCTTACAAGTTCTAGTATATTTAATAATGAGGGAACTCTAGATAAGTTTATCGGAGATGCAACAATGGCTATATTTAATGCACCTTTACCACTAGATGATTATATATTTAAAGCGGTAAAAACTGCATGGGATATTGCAAAAGGTTCTGAAGAACTTTCAAAGAAATTACAGACTAAATTCGGTAAAACAATAAGCTTCGGAATTGGTGTTAATTGTGGACCAGCGGTTGTTGGCAATATTGGTACAGAAAAACGAATGGACTATACAGCAATCGGTGATACAGTAAATACTGCAGCACGTTTAGAATCGAATGCGAAACCTGGGCAAATACTTATAAGTAAAGCTGTATATGATGCGCTAAGTGACAGAATAACAGCGACATCTATCGGCGAAATACCTCTAAAGGGAAAGAGCAAGGGCGTGGAAGTTTTTGTTGTTGAAAATATTGTTTGCTAAAAATATGAGCTATGTTTTAGTAATTAACGTATATATTGATGTAGGCAATGGAATATATTTTTGAAGAAAAAATATAAGGGGGAAATTATAATGGGAAGAATTTTGAAACTATTTAACAACATAAAGTCAAGCAAAAGATGGAGAAGAAACAGTGACTTATATCAAGATGTGGTAAATACTATGCAGTCTTATACAGAGCAAATGGATAAACCGGTTACGGAGGAAAGTGCAAAGAAATTATACAATATATCTAAGGCATTAAAAAATAAAGCAGACTTATATTTAGCTTCTAGGAAAAATCCTAGAACTTCAAAAGGGAAAGCTAGATTTAGCATGATACAAGAAATTGCTAATTTAAATTCTATGCCGGATGAATTAAGAGACCCTATAAAGGTAGAAGCTTTAAGAAAAGATGGCAAAAAACTAAGTGACATTGTTGATGAGGTTAGAAACAATAATGCTGTGGATATAACGAACCAAGCTAATAAAAAAGTTTACGGTGCAGGTGCTAGTAAAAGAGTTAGATTCGACTATATGGGAAGAAACGGATTTTTTACAGGAAAGCAAAAAGTAGAGGATATAACAGTAGTTGTGGCTAGAGAACGTGAAAGGCTTGAGAAAGAAAAGAAAGCAATATTTGAAAGAATGAAAGCAAGTGGAATGTTACGGGCAGCAGAAACACCGAGCATTGTAGAAAATAAAAGTACTCAACAGATTATATCCTCTTTGGCTACTACAGCTGGTAAAGAAATTAGTGATTTTAACGAAGAAGAAATTCGAGCCATTGTTGATTATCATAAAGAAATAAGCAAAGCAAATAATATGCAGGAAACCGCAATGGAAACAGCCGGTATAGTAGCTGATTCTGAGGTGAGCAAACGAAATGTTGCTACTTCAAGAATGGCACATATGCTTCAAATGGGGCAAAACGTAGCCTTTTCTGAAAATGTTACCGTTATAGACAATGGAGTTAAGATGGAAGGTTCTTTTATGGCAGCGGCAGTAGGATATGATAGTAGAAGTGAAGCCGGAATGGAATTTATGGCTGATAAAGAGTTCGATTTTACAGCTCCAAGTTTACAAAGAGATATTAACAGAATGCAAGTGTTTGATATGCTTTGTGGTCAAATAGATAGACATGGTGGAAATTTCTTTTATCAAGTTGCACCTAACCCGGTAAATGGGAAGTATGTAATTACGGGCTTACAAGGAATTGATAATGATATGTCATTTGGTAATACTAACTTAAACAGATGGAGAGGTCAAATGACACCGATTAGGGAACTTAATGCTATTGATGAGGATGTATTACAATCTTTAAGAGAACTTACACCTGAACAAATAGAGTATACTATGGGCGATCTACTTAGTAAACAAGAAGTTGATGCCGTTATTGAGAGAAGAAATCAAATTTTAGAACATGTGGATGCCGGAAAGGCTAAAATTGTAAAGTCTGATGAATGGGGCGAAAAAACTATTCCATTAATGGAAGAAAGTTCATACTATAAAGAAATTAAAAAAGAAGTTTCTTTATCAAAAGTTTCGCTAGAACAGAAGCATGATGCAATTGTAGACGACTATGATGATGCTGTTAAGAGGATAGAGGAATATAATGAGAAACATCCTGAAGATGAACAAGAACTTCCAATAAAGCCGGAACATTATGATGAATATAGGTTAGACAGAGGAAGACGCCAAATGGAAGCGCTAAAAGAAAAATATGAAAAGACTATGACAGATTTTGAAGCGGAGGCAAGACAGGCGGCTAAAGAAGGTAAACCTATGCCAAAAGTACCGGAAGGATATGAATATTATAGAAAAGATAGAGAAAATAAGGAAATGATGGAGATGGCAAAGGAAACAACTGAGCGCAAAGAAATATCATTAGATGAGCTTTCAGGAAGCCCGACACAAGTAACACGTATGACCCCAGCAACACCATCTAAAGTTAAAGAAATGGAAGGATTAAATAAATAATATTAGTAAAAAAGTGGCGATTAATTTTAATCGCTACTTTTTAGTTTAAATGTTGCATAACATATTAGAATGGAATATTTAAGGCAATTTTTTAAATATTTCATATATTGACAAGAAGTTTCAATTTCGGTATCATTATGTGTGGGATGGTGACGATTTTGGTCGATTTTGAAAAAGTATACGAAGAGTATTTTTCGAAAATATATAACTTTATGTTTTATAAAGTGCTAAATAAGGAAATAGCAGAAGACCTTACAAGTGAGTTCTTTATAAAACTTTTAACTAAACTTAATACCTTTGATGAATCGAAAGCCAATTTAAACACTTGGCTTTATACTGTTGCCCGAAATAGTGTTATAGACTATTTTAGATGGCACAAAATAGAAATGTCGGTAGATGACCAAGATAATCCGATTGAACTTCCTGTTGATTATGAATTAGAGAAAAACATTATAGAGAGTGAAGATAGAAAAGCTTTGTATGAAGCTTTAACTAAAGTTGAGGATAGAACAAGAAAATTATTGTCACTTAAATATTTTTTGGATATGTCAAATAAGGAAATATCTAGTGTTACAGGTATAAATGAAAGTACTGTTTCTACTATATGTTTACGTGGAATAGAAAAAATTAAAAAACATTTACATATTTGAGCTTATTTATAAAATTTATCGTATATATCTATGAAAGGTGGTGTGCTGGATGCTGAATGACAAAAAGTATGATTTTTCTGAGGAAACAAATATAAAGAAAAAATTATATGAAGAATGTATGAATAAGAAAAAAGAACTGGAAAATCAGCAATCGGCACGCAGACCGGTTAGCTTAGATGAACTTGAGAATATAACTATTACAAGAATAGATAAGAATAAAGGTAATGATAAAGAAATAAAAATAGATAAAGAGAAATAATCTGACATATAAAGTGAGGTAAAAGAAATATGGGCGATATTTTTAAGAAAATAAGAAATTGGGGAATAACAGTTATATTGGTATCTACAGTTTTAGGATATTCAATAAGAATGTTGCTTGAAAATTATGAGCTTACCATAAATGCTTTTAAAACTAAAGAATATGCCACACTTTTTAAGCCGGAATTATTTTTAGAATTAAATACATATGGATATGGATTGCTTTTAATTGCTTTGATGGTGGTACTATATTTTGTATTTTCAAATGATGCGACAAGGAAATCTAAGAGAATGTTAAAAACTAAAGCGAAGGGCGTAGAGGGAGCTTTAGAAAATTCGAGATTCTTAACAGATAAAGAACGCGATGACTTATTTAAGCCATATAAATACAGTAAACTAAACACAGTGAAGAAAGACGGCGTTCCGGTTAGAGCTGTTGTGAGCGGAAAGGATATGGAAGTTAATTTATCTGCTCCAATGCATGGGCTTATAATTGGTGCTACCGGAAGTGGTAAAACAACTACATTTATAAATCCGATGATACAGATTTTAGGTGAATCATCTGCCGGTTCTTCAATGATTATGACAGACCCTAAGGGCGAACTTTTCCAAATGCATAGTCAAAAGCTTAAGGAAAAAGGCTATAAAGTTATGGTATTGGATTTAAGAGATCCATATTCTTCATATAGATGGAATCCGCTTGAAGACATTTACGACAGGTATCAAGAATATGTTTCTTACGGTAAAGGAATTTTTAGCCGTGGAGACAGTCCTGTTGACTCTGGATTAGAACTTACAGCTCCTGCTGATAGTTTTGAAGCCTTTTGGTTTGAGTATGAAGGGAAGGCATATCCTAATAAAAAATCAGTTTTAGCAGTTGTAAAAAGTAAAAGACAAAAGATATATGATGAGATATATGAGGATTTAAATGATTTGGTAAGTGTACTTTGCCCGATTGAGTCAAAGGATGACCCTGTTTGGGAGAAGGGTGCTAAATCCATAATAATGTCTACATTACTTGCGATGCTAGAGGATTCAGAAGACCCTGAACTTGGTATGACAAAAGAGAAGTTTAATTTCTTTAATGTCAATAAGGCAATTTCTAATTCAGAAGATAATTTTGCTGCTTTAAAAAGATATTTCCAAGGCAGAAATAAGTTATCAAAGGCAGTAACTTTAAGCCGTCAGGTTCTAAGTGCTGCAGATAATACATTATCAAGTTATATGTCAATTGCATTTGACAAAATGTCTATGTTTAATGACGAAGGAATTTGTGCACTAACTTCCGCAACAGATATTAATCCGGATGATTTTGCTGATCAACCGACAGCATTATTTATGAAAATACCTGATGAAAAGGATACAAGACACGGTCTCGCAGCGGTATTTATATTATGCATATATAAGGCACTAATTAAAAAGGCATCTGCTCGTGAAGATTTATCACTACCTAGAAATGTTTATTTCATACTAGATGAATTCGGAAATATGCCTAAAATTGAAAAGTTCGATAAGATGATTACAGTAGGACGTAGCAGAAAAATTTGGTTTAATATGGTAGTTCAGTCTTATGCACAACTTAATAATGTTTATGGTGATACTGTTGCAGATATTGTAAAGAGTAACTGTGGTATAAAGATGTTTATTGGTTCTAATGATATAGGAACTTGTAAAGAGTTCTCTGAACTTTGCGGAAATATGACAGTTACAACTAACAGTATTTCAGGCTCAACAGGAGATAAGAGTGGGCAGGTAAATTATTCTACTCAAGTTCAGACAAGACCACTTATTTATCCTTCTGACTTGCAAAAGCTTAATAATTCTAAAGAAATGGGAAATGCAATTATTGTAACTTTTGGTAATTATCCGTTAAAAACAAAATTTACACCTAGCTTTAAATGTCCTATGTATAAAATGGGATGCATGGACTTAGCTGAAGCAAGAAGTAATGTTTTCTTCTCTGATGAAGTGTTTTATGATTTAGAAGCAAGAAACCAGATTATCTTAAAAAGGCAAGAAGAAGCCGAAAAGCAAAGTGAGGAAGTAGAAGAAAGTTTAGACGAGGAATAAATAAAATTCGATAATATAATAAATTTATATTATATACTTTTAATACAAATGAAAGGAGGAATAATAGATGAATAACTTTTTAACAATGTTATTACCTTTAACTAAAGTAAATCCTTTTGAAGGAGTTTCTAAACCAATAATAGATTTACTTAACATGGTTATGGGACCATTAATCGCAGTAGTTGGTGCTGTAGGTGCTATTTATTGCGTTATTTTAGGAGTTAAACTTGCTAAGGCAGAAGAACAGCAAGATAGAGAAAAGGCTAAGACAGCATTAAAAAATGCAATAATTGGATTTGTTCTAATTTTCGTTTTAGTAGTGGCATTAAAAGTAAGCTTACCATTATTTGAACAATGGATGGCTTCAGCTGCATCTGGTAATTAATTTGTTGTGGATATATGAAAAAACGACAATGCTGCAAAAGATAATTTAATCAACTTTTAAAATCTTTTGCAGTTTTTGTTGTAAAACAGAAAGTAGATGAGTAAATGAAAAAATACTATTGGGTTAATAAATTTATTGTTATACTTTTAATTTATGGAATTTTTATGGGATACAGCATTTCGTATGCTGAAAATGAAACTGAAAATGTCATGGTGGAGGAAGAAGTAAGTACGCCACCTGTTACAGATAAATCTATTGAGCGTACATATGACGCTCAAAAAGGAATGTATAGGTATGCACTTTCGAAAAATACCGTTTTTTCATCTAGTGTGCCAAATGGAATAATAACTAATGGTGAAGTATATATTGATATTTCCGACAAAGTTGCATACAGCTTTACAAGAAACGGAGAGAAGTACAATTATTCACGTGGTGAAGCTATTGATGAAGATGGTGTATATAGACTTACGGTTACTGTAAATAATACTTCTGACCTTAAATTTGATTTTTCAAATTTAAATTTTTCTCTTGATTCACTAGATGGTATGCAAGGCGGAGAAAATGAGACAGAGCAAATAACAGAAACTAAAAATTCAGAGGTTACTGTTACGGACGAAGCTTGGGGCTTGGCCAATGGTACAGTGTTTGAATTTAAGTTTAGAATTATAAATAAAGCTTGTAACAATATAAATATATTCAACTTACCTCAAGATTATGCATTTGAATCAATAATTTTTGATGAAAATAATATTGAAAACGTAAAAAAACTAAATAGTTTTTCATTAAATGATGATGGTAAGTATGTTTTTTCTATATATGATACAAAAAATCCAAAGAAAAAATTTACTACTGAAATAATTCTAAAAACTAACCTTCCAATATTAAAAATTCAGGGAGTGGTAAATGGGCTTACAACGTATGACTCGGTGGTAATAGATACATATGAAAGTGATGTTACTTATACAGCCACTTGTAATGGCGAAACAATAAGACCGTATGGCGGTGCTTTTTCAGAGGCAGGACTTTATTCGGTTAAGGCTAAAGACGAAGCGGGGAATACGAATGAATACACTTTTAGAATACTTTACACAATGAATTTGTCTAGCGGAACAGTTATTGCTATTGTTGTGATTATTATAATTTCATTGGTTGGATATGTAGTATATCTAAAGAAACATATGAGAGTATATTAAATCTGTTAAAGGATGGGGGATACATTGACTAAATTCCTTATTTATCTTTGCTTTTTCTGCAAAATAGGTAACTGGATAAAAAATGCGTGGAATAAAATCGTAGATGCATTAAAAGAAGTTGCTAACTTTGTTACAGACCTAGCGGAGAAAGTAATAACATTTATATTTGATAAAGTGTTAGGACCGGTTATTGAGGCGGTTATCGAGCCTGTAATAGAGGCTGTACTGACAAAATTTAGTGAGTTGCTAAAAACTGCTGTAAGTACGATTATACCCCTTATAGAAAAGTTCCTTATAGACATAGCAGAACCGATATTTAACTTAGCCATATCTGTGCTTAATGCTATATGGACCCCCATAAATTTTGCAATTTTTACTGGAGCATTGAAGTTTATGGATTTGCTTGAAAATGTTTTTGACATTTTCGCCGGAATTTCTGATGTTACATATAACGGAAGTAAAGATTTTTTACTTAATGTATTCTTTAAAAATAATGTAATAAATAGAGTGTTTTGGTCGGTAACATTAATTGCATTAGCTATTCTAGTTATTTTTACAATCATTGCAATAATTAAAAATATGAGCAATTTAGATGCAAAGCAAACAACCGGTCAAATACTTGGTATGTCATGTAAAGCAATGATTATTTTATTCCTAATACCGTTTATGTCTTTAATTTTGCTTAATCTTTCATCTACGGTACTACGGAAAACAAGTGAAATTATTACACTTACACAAAGTGGTGAAAACAGTGCTAGTTTAGGTACATTGACATTTTTAACATTTACTATGGATGCGGCTCGAGATGATGAGTATAACGGAAATGCTCCTCTTACTGATGAACTTAGAGCACCATATATGTCTGGCAAAAAAGATTATGCTATAAATGGTATGAACGATTTTGCAATTGAAAAAATAAATTACCTGTTAGCGTTTACAGTTTGCATTGTTATGATATTCATTATTGTTTTATGTGCAATTGTGTTCGTCGTTAAAATATTTGAAGTTTTGATTTTGTATATAACTTCACCATTTTTTGTTGCGACCACCGTATTAGACGGTGGAGCTAAGTTCAAAGAATGGGCTAAGATGTTTATTGCAAAATTACTTGGTGGATTTGGAATGGTTATTGTTATGAAACTATTCTTTATAATTTCACCAATTGTTATGTCAGATAAGGTTGTATTTTCGCAAAATCCGCTTGCAAATTTACTGACAAAAACTTTGTTTATGATTGGTGGCTTATGGGCTGCTTATAAGTCCGGAAACCTTATTATACAAATTGTAAATATAAATGCAGCTTATCAAGAAGCTGGACTTTCTAGCGAAATAGCCACAAGGGCAGTAAGAGCCGGAATAAAGTATGGCACAATTGCAGTAAAAGCAGTTGCTTCCGGTGGTGCTACGTTGGCAATGGATGCAAAAAATATCGCCATAGATGTAGCAAAATCAGCTGGAAGCATGGTAATGAATGGCGAAGATAGTGGTGCTGAGAAAAAAGAAAAAAAGGAAAGTAATGCGTTTAGAGGCGGAGGGGAAAATAAAGCTTCTAACCAACTGCAAAATCGTATTCAGCTAGGTGCACACAGAGACGGTGGAATGGCAGGAAAATTAGGAAATAAAGATGGAATGACCGGTAAAGCTTCCGGTGCTAGCAAACTTTTGAAGAAATAAATTTTGTAAAGAGGTGAGATAGATGTTTAGATTTTTACCACTCATAAGCATTAAGGACATTACAGGCGCAATTTTTGATGCAGTTGTAACGCCTGTCACAAATGCAGTTGGTAAAGTTATATCTACGGTACTTAATACTATTATAAATGATGTATTAATGCCTATACTTGGACCATTTTTCAAGTCATTGGTTGAACCGATATTAGGAATTATCGGCGATTTGTTTATGGCTTGGATACATATAAAGTCATATTATTTATATGTAGCTGTTTTGAAAGTTATAGATGTATTAGAATATGCGTTTAACATCTTTGGTGGAGTAAGCGATGTTACAGTAGTGAAAAACGGTCAAAAAAGCACAGACTTTTTACTTAATGTATTTTTTACAAACTCAGGTATTTCAAAGATTTTCTGGTCAATTACATTATTAGCATTTGCTGTGTCATTAGTGTTTGGAATTATCGCGGTTATGAAATCTACTACCGACCTAGACGGTAAAAGGCCGGTAGGCAAAGTAATAGGTGCAATTGCAAAGACAGGACTTACATTTTTAATAGTTCCGTTTTTTACGCTTTTTGCACTTAATATGACTAACATTGTTATAAAGAAAACAAATGAAATACTATCTATGAGTGTGGGTATGGATACTCCATCTCTCGGAACGGTTTTATTCTTAGCCACAACATTACAAGCAGAAGAAAACTCAGCAGGCGAGATGTCTGCAACTGAAATGGCTGAAGCATTAAAAAATGGCAACGACAATGATACAATGGCAGGTTTTACTGACGGTGTAAGAGCTGACTATTATTCAGGCAAAAAGAACTATTGGAATGCCGGAGATGTATTAAGCGATTTTAATATTACACAAGTTAAAACTGTATTGGGATTATTTATGTCGCTATTTGTTGCACTTATGCTTATAATTTGTACGTTTGTATTCATTACAAGAATTTTTGAAGTAATGCTTTTATATATTGCCTCTCCATTCTTTGTAGCAACAATTCCGTTAGACGATGGCGCAAAATTTAACGAGTGGCGGAATATGTTTATAGCAAAGCTTTTCTCGGGTTTTGGTATGCTAATAGGAATGAAACTCTATATCATTCTTGTACCTATAATTATGAGTTCTAACTTGGAACTTTCATCAATCAACTTCGTAAACATGGGGCTTAAAGTATTATTTATAGTTGGTGGCGCATTTGCAATATATAAGTCAAATTCACTACTTATGCAGATATTAAATATTCAAGCATCTTATGCAGAGGCTTCAACAGCACAAGCAGGGTTTGGATTTATTATGTCTGCTAAAAATATGGGAATGAGAGCATTAAGAGGCAGTGGAATGACTTCTTCTAAAAAGCCTCAAGGCGATATGACTAAAGAGATGGCAAATGGAAGCAATAAAAACCCTAATCTTAATACATTTAATAGAGTTAGCGTGTCTGCCGGAACAACAAGAAATAAAAATATTACTATCGGTGCACATAGAGCAAATAAAAATAATATTGAAATTGGTGGTCATAGAAGAACGTGGGAAAATGGTACTATAAGTGGAGGCGTAAGAAAAACTGATTTCGTAATAGGAAATAACCGCAGTAGCCAATCAAGTTCAAGTCAAAGTACATCAACTTGGCAAAGAGGAACAATTAATAGAACAACTCAAAATAGTAGCTTTAGCGGTGGAACTTCAACAACAGTAAATCAAACCACTTCTACAAGCGTTAACAATAGCTTTAGTAGTTCGAGTAGTATTTCTAATAATGTAAGCACTCCAAGCAATAGTTCTTCTACAAATTCTACAAAATCTACTCCAAAGAATACTTGGAAAAAGGCTACACCTAGCGGGAAAAATGATAATGGAAATAAGTTTTAATAGAAATTATTAATAAATTAGTGAGGTGATAAGGTTGAAAAATATAGCTAAAAAAATAATTGTAACATTTTTTGTTATGGCGTTTATTTTGATACCTTTCGCTTCTTATGCTGATGATTCAGATTTAACTATTTATAAATCCAGATATATAAACCATTCTGATAAAGATTGGTGGGATTACGGAATAGATGTTATTATTCCAGGGAATTACACACTTGGATTTACTGCTACTAACTTAGCAGAAGAGGATTCAGAGGACAATAATTTTGAAATATATTGTGATTCAACGAAAATTGTAAGTGCAACCAAAATTCCTTGGGATGAGGAGAATACCGAACAAGAAATGTCTTTTAGTGTTTCTTTATCCTCCGGGAAACATAAAATTTCGGTTCGTTCGCTTAATGAGGATTGGGACTTTACATATATTGATTTTACATTAGAAACGGCTACGTCTAGTGGCGGAAATTCTGTACCTGGAACATTAAAAGCAAGTGATAAGAGTGGTTCTTATGGAAGTACATTTTCCGGTGACACAGTATATATGAATGCCGGAGACTTTACTGATTATAGAATTGCAGTTCAAAAATCCGGCACATATAATTTTAAGGCAGTAGGGAAATTTGACGGAACTGATGGCAACAGACTGGTTATAAGGTTAGATAATGCGGAGCTTACAACTATTGAGTATAATGAAACAAGTTCGAATTATGTTGAAGTTGCTACGACTTTTGACTTGCCAGCAGGAACACATTATTTTGAAATATATAATGATGATGGACATTATAGCCTAAGTTCACTTGAATTTTCATTAAAATCTGAAAAGTATATAACTCCAATTAAAAGACTTACTAAAGAGCAGTATGAAAAAAATCCATCAGATATTGAAATAGATGTAGGCAGTGACTCTGAACTTAGTGTCGTAGAAGCTTCAAAGCGAATAGCAAACGGACTTGAAAACACAGTAGGTTTCTTTATAAGAATGCTTATGAATTTAATTCAGCCAATAGTTGATTTATTTTTGGGCTTACTTAAAAAGCTTCTTACTGAGCAAAGCGGACTTATTGAAAAGCTATTTAACATATATATCGATTTGGTCACTTTTTGGGCAAGAATGGTGTTGTTTGAGCTATTATTAGTTTTACTTAGAACTATTGATGCACTTATGAACATTTTTAATATTTTCGCCGGAACAAAACCAATTTTGGTTGACGGAAATAGCACAATTTTCATAAATATGTTGTTTGAAGACACAACAATCAGAAGAATATTCTGGGGTGTATTTATATTAGGTATAGCGCTTAACTTGATTTTTGCAATTATCAGTGTTACTAGAGCTATTTTCACAGACGATAGGGAAAAATCAATAGGGCCTATGTTAGGCAGAATAGGAAAAAGCCTTGCAACGTACGTTATGGTGCCGATTTTAGTTATAGTTAGTGTAAACCTTGCTTCAGCAGTATTACTGAAAATTGACGATATAATGACAGTAAATGCGGGAGGAAACGATTTAACATTTGGTAATACGCTGTTTATGATTTTCTCATTTGGAGAAGAAACGTCAGCTTATGAGGATTGTTCTGAAAATCCGTCATTTACAGATAGGGCAAGAATATCTTTTTATAACAACAATACAAAATATGAAAGGTCAGCCGATTCATCGGAGTATTTCTATTTCTCGTATTTTAAGGTACTTGGCGGGATAATTTTATGTATATATATAATATTACTTTTAGCATTAGCAATTGTTATGTTTGTTACAAGAATTTTTGACTTAATATTACTATTCATTGTTTCACCATACTTTGCCGCAACGATTTCGCTTGATGGAGGAGAGAAATTCGGCGATTGGAGAAAGTTATTTATTGCTAAATTGGTTTCAGGTTTTGGTTTAGTTATAATGATGAAGTTATTTGTTGGAATAGTATTACCGATTATAACAGATGGAAGTGTTATTTTCTCTACAAATACTTTTATAAATACTGGTTTTATGATTTTACTTTTAACAGCTGGTTGTTATGCAGTATTTAAATCACATAATTTACTTATGAAACTGATCGACCCACAAGCAGCACTAGCAGAAATGGGAATTGCAGAAGTAGCGGTTGGAGCAGCACAAGAAGTGGTTAATATTGTTAAGTCCGAAGCATCTGGCGGAGCGTCTAAGGCGACACCGACAGGAAGTGGAGGAGGACTTTCAATAGAGCAAAAGGATATTATTTCTAAGTAGTAGAAATTAGGGAGGATGTAAAAATGCGTATTATTCCAAAGAACACAAGAGTAAAAATGGAGTTATTTAAGGGCGTAGGATTGGTAGATGTTTTAATAGGATTAGTAGGAATTACGATTGTTGTATTCTTATTCTTATCTAATATTACATTCAAGTACTGGCTTATGTTAGCAGTCACATTACTATTTGTAATCTTAGTGGTTAAAATTGATGATGACCAAACTTATGTGCTTGTAAATAATATAATAAGACATTTGTCATATAGAAGGAATTTTGCAAAGAATCCTGATGCAAAAGCTAAAAAGAAGGAATATGATATAAAAGATATTACACCATTTAGTAAAATAGAGAATGGGCTAATCGATTTTAACGGAAAATACGTTGCAGGTGTAATTGAAATTTCTCCAATTGAATTTAAGTTTTATAGCGAATTTAGACAAAATAATTTGATAGACAGAGTGTTTGGCGCAATTTTAAGAAATTTATCAGGTGAGCAAGCGGCAAACTTAGTTAAGATTGACAGACCTGTTAATTATGATGATTATATTCAATCAGAAAATCAAAAAATAGCAGAGTTAAGAAATGCATTTACGAATGGAATGTTAACAGAAGAAGAATTTAACGTTCGTTTAGAAATATTAACTAAGCGTAGAGAAAATATTGATTACATAAACAAGGAAATACAAGTCATTAAGTCATATCATTATCTTGTAATATATGACACAGACAAAACATTAATTGAGGAACAATTAAAATTTGCATATGAATCTCTTACAGCAAATAATATGAATGTTAAAGTGTTAAATGATAAGGAATTAGCTATATTCTTAAAGTACAATTACACTTATAACTTTGATGAAAGAGAAATTGAAACTATAGCTCCTGAAAATTATATGGATTGGATTTTGCCAAATAAAATTGAGATGTTTGGACGTACAATCGAATATGATGGAATAGTTACTCATAACTTAAGAATTACAGACTTCCCGATGTCTGTATATAATGCTTGGGGATACAGATTATTCGATATTCCGGATACAAAGGTAGTTATGAAATTAAAACCGGTAGATAAGTATCAAGCTGTAAGACGTATAGATAGAGCAATAGATGAATTAAGAGGGCAAGGAAATGCAACAGGCAAGACAAGTAAGCTTATTGAATTAAGCAACCATATCGATACATTATCTGAAGTTTTAGCAACCTTGCAAAGTGACAACGAGACATTATTTGAAGTTAACATATATATCACAATTTATGATAGAAGAACACCGGAAGAAAAAGCAAAATCAAGAGTTAATCTTAAAAAACGTGTAAAAAGATTACTATCAGAAGATGGATTTAAGACAGATGATTTGTTTATGCAACAATTTGATGCATATGTTGGGACACAACTTTCAGCATACGACCCACTTATTAAGAAATCAAGGAGTATACATTCAACATCCGTTGCAGCAGTATTCCCATTCGTCAATAGTGTTTTATCTGATGAAGGCGGAATTAATTTAGGAAACAGCAATGGCTACCCGGTATTCTTAAACTTCTTTAAGAGGGATAGAGAAAGGGTTAATAGTAATATGGTTGTTATCGGTAAATCCGGTAGTGGTAAGTCATATGCGACAAAGATGATGCTTACAAATTTAGCAGCAGAAGACAGTAAAGTATTTATTCTAGACCCTGAAAATGAATATTCTACTTTAGCTAAGAATTTACATGGTAAACTTATTGATGTGGGAAGCGCAAAGCAAGGAAGATTAAATCCATTCCAGATTGTTGCCAGTGTAGATGAAACGGAAGATGAAGGCGCAGCTAATACAAGCTTTGCAGCACATTTACAGTTCTTAGAAGAATTCTTTAGACAAATCTTAAGCGGATTAGATAATGACGCAATGGAATATCTAAATAACTTAATTTTAAGGGTATATGCTACTAAAGGAATTGATGAAACGACAGATATAAGCAAATTAAAACCAGCTGATTTCCCAACATTTGATGATTTATATGATGCTATTTTGTTTGAATATCAAAAGACTCAAGGAGATTATAGTAAAAATAACTTAAGAACACTTTTAACATACATTTCTAAGTTCTCTACCGGTGGTAGAAACTCTAATTTATGGAACGGAGAGGCAACAATCTCTACCGAAGAAAATTTTGTTGTGTTTAACTTCCAAAGCTTGCTTGCAAATAAAAATGACACAATTGCCAATGCACAAATGCTTTTAGTATTAAAATGGCTAGACAATGAAATTATTAAAAATAGAGATTATAATATGAAATATAATGCAAATAGAAAAATTATTGTTGTTATTGATGAAGCACACGTATTTATCGATGAAAAATATCCTATTGCATTAGACTTTATGTTCCAACTTGCTAAGAGAATAAGAAAGTATAATGGTATGCAAATTATCATTACACAAAATATTAAGGACTTTGTTGGTACAGAAGAAATCGCAAGAAAATCTACGGCAATTATTAACGCTTGTCAGTATTCATTTATTTTCGCACTTGCACCAAACGATATGCATGATTTATGCAAATTGTATGAAAAAGCCGGTGAAATTAATGAGAGTGAGCAAGAAAAGATTATTAATAATGGTAGAGGTCAAGCATTTGTTGTAACAAGTCCAACAAGCAGAACAAGTATTGAGATAGTTGCAGCACCTGAAGTTGAGGAACTATTTAGTTAGGAGGAAATGTAATGAAAAGAATTGCTAAAATATTGTCCGTACTTTTAATACCTTTGATGTTTACAGGCTGTGGAAAAGAGGAAGTTAGCTATAGAACATTAAAAGAAATTCAAGGTGATGGAACGATAAATATTGCTTTTTCTACTGATGAGTATCCTTTTATGACAAAGGATACTAACTCAGAACAAAACGAGAAAGATAAGGAAAATGATAAAATTTATCATCAAGAAGAACAGTTAATAGGTGAATTTGTAAAGAGAAACGGAGTTAAAGTTAATCTTATAAAAACGTCAAGAGAGGAAGTAACAGGTCTTCTCTTAGATGGAAGTGCAGATGTTGCATTCGGTAAGATTGAGAAAAACGAAAGTGATAAGTTTAAGGTTAATCAATCACTTATCTTTGCAAAAGAAGTACCATATGTAATTACTAATAAAGGCGTAGATGTATTTAGTATACACGATTTATCCAATAAAAAAGTGGCACTTATTACAGGAACACCAATGGCTAGTTTAGTAAAAACTGATGTATCAAATGTGGCTTCAACTATTAAGCAATATAAAAGCTTAGATACTGCAATAGAACAATTGCTTTTATATAATATTGATGCAGTGGTTTGCTATAAAAATGAGGCAGAAAAGATATTGGCTGAAAATTCTGATACACTTGAAATTAACACACTTTCGGATGGAAAATCCCTTGAGTATGTAGCACTTGTTTCAAAAGGGAATGACGAGTTGCTGACAGAAATAAATAACGTGATAAATGAATATTTTTATCCTACACGAGAAGAGGATGAAGTAAATTGAAAAAAGTAATATTAGCAATATTAAAATGCTTTATGTATATAGTAATTATGGGTGTTTGCCAGGCTATATGCAGTAGTATAATTCCGAATGATAATTTGCTAAGTACGTTAATTGCCGATATAATGTTTGTGCTATTGGTATTACTACTTATAAAAGTCGCAAAACAAAGTGTTAAAGAAAGACTAAAAATTAATAAAATAGCGATAAAAACAATAGTTATTGTTATTATTATTTCATTAGCATTAAATTTAGTTTTTCAGTCTGTTCAGCTAATATTTCCGGAATCAATGAGAAGTGAATTGATGGTGGAGATGGATACAGACCTTAAAGGAGTAAAAAGCTTAATTGGCTTTATTACTGCTGTTATTATAGCACCATTTACTGAAGAAATTTTATTTAGAGGACTTATATTAGGAGAGTTGGCAAAGTGCTTTAATATACATATCGCGATAATATTACAGGCAATCTTGTTTGGAATTATGCATGGAAACATTATTTGGGCAGTTATTGCATTTCTATCTGCAATGCTTTACGGGTACTTTATACGAAAGTATGAAAATATTTTTACGTCTACTATAGGGCATATGTCTGTTAATTTATTGTCATTTATTTTGACTTAATATATGGAAGGGATGACTTTTATGGAAATTGTAAAGAAGAATAATGAAGATGGTATTGTTTTAGAACTAACAGGAAAACTTGATACAAATACAGCACCTGAGTTAGAAACAGCTATTACAGATTTATTAGTCAGTGAGGAAGTTAAGAATTTAGAACTTGATATGGCAGGAATTACATATTTAAGTTCAGCAGGGCTTAGAGTATTACTTGCTACACAGAAAAAAATTAATGCATTGCAGGGACAACTGGTTATAACCAATGCAAGTAAAACATTAAAAGAAGTGTTTGAAATAACCGGTTTTATGGGAATTTTAACAATAGCATAAGATTAAAAGAAGACTGTAAAAAAACAAGTTTTATAGTCTTTTTTTGTCGCACAAATTCTTAGTAGAATTAACAAAAAACTATTGACTTTCCGAACAAATGTTTATAAAATTATTTTGTCATTAAAGATGAAATTTAACGTAAATTTTGTTAAAATGGATATGCTTATATTATAAAGTAATGAATATTATTTGACGGGGGGATTTGTATGAATAAAGGTGTTAAGGTATTAGTAGTTCTTGCAATAATTATCGGAGTAGTAGCTATCTGTATTGGTGGAAGTAATTTGGTAAAAGGTAATGGGATTTCTAAAATTGATAATGTAGCTATGGAGGTTATGAAAGGCGAAGTGAAAGATAGTGTAGAAGCTTCTATTGGAGAAGATATTGGCGGTAGTACAGTTAAAGAATTTTTGACGTTTTTCTCGGAGGAAGGAATAGATGCACTTGCTGCTACTGTTGAAGTAAGAAAAGACATGGTAGAAATTATTTTTGCAAGTGACTTTTTAGATAACCAAATATTTATCTTTGATGATGCTGGAAATCTTATGCTATACAAAGCTGTTTCTAACGGAGTTGGTGGAGAAGCAAGATATTATTTTAAGAACGGTAAAAATATAGCTGTGCAGTTTGATTATGCTGAGGAAGCTGCTAACGAGAACGCTAAGGCTGAAGATACTAATGAAATATTAGAAAGAAGTAAGCTAGTATATGAGACATATCTAAAGTAAAAATAAATTTGAAAGGTAATGCGTATGGAAAAACATTGGGATAGGTTAGATAATGTAGCCAAGATATTTCCGGCTTCTACGAATTCACGCGATACAAAGGTTTTTAGGTTCGCCTGTGAATTATATGAAAATGTAGAGTGTGATGTTTTGCAAAAAGCATTGGACAATACTATTATTGGATTCCCTAATTTTTGTGTTGTTATGAAGAGAGGTGCTTTTTGGTACTATTTAGAAAGAAGTGAAATAAGACCTGTTGTACGTGAGGAATATAAAAGACCGTGTGGAAAAATATACGATAGAGATGTAAAGAAATTACTGTTTGAAGTTACGTATTTTAAGAAACGAATAAATTTAGAAGTGTATCATACATTAACTGACGGGACCGGTGCGGTACAGTTTTTAAAAACATTGGTAGTAAACTATATTACATTAAAGCATAAAGAGGAATTTAAAAATGTTGTGCCCGAGATCGATTATGATGCCTCTATTTTTCAAAAGGGATCAGATAGTTTTCAAAAGTATTATGATAAGAATTCTAAAAAAAACAGTAAGTTAAAACATGCATATAAACTAAAAGGCGAAAAGATAGATAATAACTCGTTAAAAATTATAGAAGGAATAATTCCATTAGATAAGGCACTAGAAATAGCACATCAGTATAAATGCAGCTTAACGGCATTAATCGGAGGAATATTTGTAAAGGCTGTTTATGATGAGATGGATTTTAAGGACAAGAGTAAATCTATTAATTTGGATGTGCCTGTAAATTTAAGAAAATACTTTGAATCAGCATCATCTAGGAACTTTTTTGCTGTTATGAATTTTGAATATAAAGGTATGAGTGAATTAAAAGAGTTTATTGATTATACCGGTTCGAAACTAAAAAAGGAATTAACCCAAGACGAACTTAAAAAGAGAATGAATGCATTAATTTCTGTTGAAAAAAACATAGGAATAAAGTTTGTTCCACTTTTTATAAAAAACATAGTTCTTAATTTATCTGTAAAAATTGCAGAAATGGGCGAGACTATATCTTTTTCAAATGTTGGAGCTATAAGTATGCCTAAAGAAGTGGAAAGTTACATAAAGATGTTTGATATGATGGTAAGTACATCAGGTATGCAAGCTTGTATGTGCTCATATAAAAATAATTTGGTTTTGACATTTTCGTCTGTATTTAAGAACACTGAAATTCAAAAAAGAGTTTTTAGGACTTTGTCCGAACTGGGCTTAGAAATTACCGTTGAGGCAAATGTTATTGATGAAGGGACGTGAAAATGTGAGCTATTGTCCGAAATGCAAGGTAAGCATAAGAGGGGAGGCTGAATTGTGCCCATTATGCCAAAGTAAAACTGAAGGCGTAAGTGTAGATGAGGAGTGTAGTTTCCCTAAGATAAAGAATTACTATTCAAGTAAGTTTGCATATAAATTGGTTGGAGTCATTTCGATTTTTATTGTATTTGTGGCATTAATTATAAACGTTATATTTAAAAATACAGGGTATTGGTCGGGGTATGTAATAGCCGGTATTGTGAGTTTATGGTTTATAACCCTTACATCAATAAAAAAGCGAGATAATGTTTTAAAAGCTGTGTACATAGGAACTGTAATTATAATTCTATTATCAATATTGTGGGATTTTGCTACAGGAATGAATAAATGGTCTTTTAATTTTGTAATTCCAATAATACTTACAATATCCACGATTAGTGTGTTTGTGCTTATAAGGTCATTAAAAATTCAACCGGAAGAATATAGTGTGTATTTGATAAATTTACTAGTGCTAAATCTTTTACTTATAGCATCTTTCTATTTTATTGCTGTAATAAAACTTCCAACAATAATTTGTTTTGGAATTAATTTGATTATCACATCAGTTTTAGCCATATTTGATGGTAAAAAAATAGCATATGATGTAAAGCGAAGAATGCATATTTAAAAACATAGGAGGAATAGAAATGGAAGTATACATAGGATTAGGAGTAATAACAATTTTACTCATTGTTGTAATTTTAGTTGCTATGAAAATGCTAGGGGATATGCTTATGAGTTCTCAAAGACAGGCAACAGAGATTCAAGACAGGCGTCTTGCTGAGTTAAATGAGCAAATCACTTTAAGAAATGATACATTACAAAAGACTGTAAATGATATGATGGTTCAAATAGATAAGCAATTATCATCTATCCAAGAAAATAACAATAAAAAGCTTGATGAAATGAGAGCTACTGTTGATGAAAAGCTTCAAAAAACACTAGAGGATAAGATTTCACAGTCGTTTAAACTTGTTAGCGAAAGACTAGAACAGGTCTATAAAGGGCTTGGTGAAATGCAGAATTTAGCGACAGGTGTTGGAGACTTGAAAAAAGTTTTGACTAATGTTAAATCGCGTGGAATTTTAGGGGAAATTCAGCTTGGTGCTATTTTAGAGCAGATTTTATCTCCTGAGCAATATGAAACTAATGTGGCAGTAAGACCGAACTCTACTAATGTTGTTGAATTTGCGGTTAAGCTACCCGGTGATGAAGATGGTATGGTGTATTTACCAATAGATTCAAAATTCCCTGGAGATGCATATGCTAATTTACTCGACGCATACGAATCAGGAAATCAAGATGAAATAGAAAATAGAGCAAAGGAACTTATAAAGGTTATAAAATCTTGTGCAAAAGATATTAAAGAAAAGTATTTAGAGCCACCTTACACAACAGACTTCGGTATAATGTTTTTACCATTTGAAGGATTATATGCCGAGATTGTAAGAAGAGGCTTGATCGAAGAATTACAAGAAAAATACAAGATAGTTATTGCAGGCCCTACAACAATGGCGGCATTGCTTAACAGCTTACAAATGGGCTTTAAAACCTTAGCAATTCAAAAGAGAACAAGTGAGGTTTGGAGAGTACTCGGAGCTGTTAAAACAGAATTTGACACCTTTGCATCAGTATTAAACGATACAAGAAAGCGCCTAGAACAAGCAAATGATAGCTTAGATAAGTTGGTGGGAGTAAGAACAAGACAAATTCAAAGAAAATTAAACTCTGTTACAAGCTTAGCAGATACTGAGTCAAAAATGCTATTAGACGACGGAGAAGAATAAAAAAGGTGGACTAAAGTCCACGCTATGTTGACCTTCGGTCAACAACATCAAGGAAATCTTTTTTGTTTTCTGGCGGTCGTTCGAGCTACTAATTAAAATTTTTGACGCTGATTCCATCAGCTAAATTTTAATTAGACCGGAGTTGCACTAAGTTAAGGTTTTAACTCATAGCTCGAACTTTCCTAGAAAATAAAAATCATATTTTTTCTATATAAAAACTAGACTTTTAAATAACTTTGGTATATGATAGGGGATGTAGAAGTGTCAGACTTGTCTGACAAATTAGAATTTAGGAGGTAGTAATAATGGCACACAAATACGTTTACTTATTTAGTGAAGGAAACGCCGACATGAGAAATCTTCTTGGAGGTAAGGGTGCGAATCTTGCTGAAATGACAAACTTAGGATTGCCAGTTCCACAAGGTTTCACAATTTCAACAGAAGCTTGTACACAATACTATGAAGACGGAAGAGAAATTAATCCGGAAATTAAAGCTGAAATAACACAATACATAGCTAAACTTGAAGAAATTACAGGAAAGAAATTTGGAGATAAGGAAAATCCACTTTTAGTATCTGTACGTTCAGGAGCTAGAGCATCAATGCCTGGAATGATGGATACAATCTTAAACTTAGGTTTAAATGAAACAGTTGTTAATACTTTAGCTGAAAAGTCTAACAACCCTCGTTGGGCTTGGGACTGCTACAGAAGATTCATTCAAATGTATTCTGATGTAGTTATGGAAGTAGGTAAGAAGTACTTTGAACAACTTATCGATAAAATGAAAGAGAAAAAAGGCGTTACACAAGACGTTGAATTAACAGCTGAAGACTTAAAGGAATTAGCTACCCAATTCAAAGCTGAATACAAAGAAAAAATCGGAACTGATTTCCCTAGCGATCCAGTAGAACAATTATGGGGAGCTATTAAAGCCGTATTCAGATCTTGGGATAACCCTAGAGCAAACGTATACAGAAGAGATAACGATATCCCTTATTCTTGGGGTACTGCTGTAAACGTTCAAATGATGGCATTCGGTAACATGGGAGACGATTGCGGTACTGGTGTTGCTTTCACAAGAGACCCTGGTAACGGAAACAAAGGTCTATTTGGTGAATTTTTAACAAATGCACAAGGTGAAGACGTTGTTGCTGGTGTTCGTACACCTATGAAGATTACAGAAATGGCTGAAAAGTTCCCAGAAGCTTTTGAACAATTCAAAGATGTTTGCCAAAAGCTAGAAAGCCACTACAGAGATATGCAAGATATGGAATTTACTGTTGAACACGGTAAGTTATATATGTTACAAACTCGTAACGGTAAGAGAACAGCTCAAGCTGCGTTAAAGATTGCTTGTGACTTAGTTGACGAAGGAATGAGAACAGAAAAAGAAGCTGTTGCTATGATTGATCCTCGTAACTTAGATACATTATTACACCCTACATTTGATACTGCTGCTCTAAAGGCTGCTGTACCAGTAGGTAAAGCATTAGGAGCTTCTCCTGGAGCTGCTTGTGGTAAAGTTGTATTTACTGCAGAAGATGCAAAAGAATGGGCTGCTAGAAAAGAAAAGGTTGTGCTTGTAAGACTTGAAACATCTCCTGAAGATATCGAAGGAATGAAGGCTGCACAAGGTATCTTAACAGTTCGTGGTGGTAGAACATCTCACGCTGCCGTTGTTGCTCGTGGTATGGGTAAATGCTGTGTATCTGGATGTTCAGAAATCGTTATGGATGAAGAAAACAAGAAATTCACATTAGGTGGAAAGACTTATGTTGAAGGAGATGTTATTTCATTAGACGGAACAACAGGTAACATTTATGATGGAGCTATTCCTACAGTTGACGCTACAGTAAGTGGTGACTTCGGAAGAATTATGGAATGGGCAGATAAATTCAGAAAATTAAAGGTTAGAACAAATGCAGATACTCCTAAGGATGCTGCAAAAGCTAGAGAATTAGGAGCAGAAGGTATCGGACTTTGCCGTACAGAGCATATGTTCTTCGAAGCTGATAGAATCGCTGCAATTCGTGAAATGATTTGCTCAGATACAGTTGAAGAAAGAGAAGCTGCTTTAGCTAAGTTAGAACCAATGCAACAAGGAGACTTTGAAAAATTATATGAAACAATGGGAGATTATGGAGTAACTATCCGTTACTTAGATCCACCTCTTCATGAATTCGTTCCAACAGAAGAAAAGGATATCGAATTATTAGCTAAGTCTCAAGGTAAGACAGTTGAACAAATCAAGGCTATTATTGCAAGCTTACACGAATTCAACCCAATGATGGGTCACCGTGGATGCCGTCTTGCAGTTACATACCCTGAAATCGCTGTAATGCAAACAAGAGCCGTTATCAAGGCTGCAATTGCAGTATCTAAGAGAAAAGGCATTAAGATTGTTCCTGAAATCATGATTCCATTAGTTGGAGAAGTTAAGGAATTAAAATATGTTAAAGATATCGTTACAAAGACAGCTGACGAAGTTATCGCTGCTGCTGGAGTTGAAATGGAATACCATGTTGGTACTATGATTGAAATTCCAAGAGCTGCATTAACAGCTGACGAAATCGCTAAGGAAGCTGAATTCTTCTCATTTGGTACAAACGACTTAACACAAATGACATTCGGTTTCTCAAGAGACGATGCTGGTAAGTTCTTAGGAGCATACTATGACAAGAAGATCTATGAGAACGACCCATTTGCAAAGGTTGACCAAGTTGGTGTAGGTAAATTAATGAAGATGGCTTGCGAACTAGGAAGACAAACAAGACCTGATATTAAGTTAGGAATCTGTGGAGAACACGGTGGAGATCCAAGCTCTGTTGAATTCTGCCACAAGTTAGGATTAACTTATGTATCTTGTTCACCATACAGAGTACCTATCGCTAGACTTGCTGCTGCACAAGCTGCAATCGCTGACGAAAAGTAATCTAAGAACTATATTTAGGAAAGCAACTATAATCTAGTTGCTTTTCTTTTTTTGTAGAAAAAATACGAAAAAGTACATTGTTTCTCTGTTTAATAATATTATGACAATGGCGATAATAGGAATGTTGTATCAGCCCAAAATATTTAAATAGATAGACATAATCTATTGAAAATGGAAGGAATTTGTGATACAATTATAACGTTTGGTATGTAATTTTTAAAAGGAGTTGGTAAGCTTTGAAGAAATCAGGTAATTTTAGAAAAATAGGAATTATGTTTGTACTTGTAATGCTATGTACAATGATTTTAAATCCTATGGCCAAAGCACAAGAATTTTCGGACTTAAGACCGGATCATTGGTGCTACAACAAAATAATTGATTTTGAAGAAAGAGGATATGTAACAGGTTATGACGATGGAGAATTTAAACCAGACAGAACTATTACCAGAGCAGAATATGTTACTATCGTAAATAACTTCTTCGGATACGATGCTAGTACTGAAAATACAGCTAAGTTTTCAGATGTAAGTGAAGATGATTGGTTTGAACCATACGTATCAGAGGCAGTAAAGAGAGGATATATTTCAGGTTATCCTGATGGAACTTTTAGACCGTATGAACCAATTAGAAGACAAGAAGCAACAGTTATATTGTCTAAGATTTTAAATATTGCAGACGAGGACTACCCGGTAGACCATGAAGACGGATTGGCACAATATGATGATGGAGACGAAGTTGAAGATTGGGCATATAAGGCAGTTCATAGTTATTCTGTATATAACTTTATTAATGGATATGAAGATAACACAATAAGACTTTTTAGAAATGTAACAAGAGCTGAAACAGTTCAATTGTTAAACACAGTAGAAGAAAAAGTTATTATTGATAGGGATAATAAAACAAATGAAGTAAAAGACAGACCAAGTGGACATAAGAAAAGAGCAGCAACTCCTGTTATTACAGTAGTTGAAACTAATGATACAAATGCTTGGTATAATAAAGTAGAAGCTAGAAATGATGGGAAAGTAACTGTAAAAGTTACAACAACTACAACTAATGCAACTATTACAGTTAAAGTTAATGGCGAAGTTATTCCTACGACCCCATTTGAAACAGAAGGAACAGGTGTAACATTTGACTTACCTGAAGGCGAGTATGAAATTGTTGCCACTGCAACAAGAAGTAAATATAAAACAAGTTACGAAGCAAAAAGTAACGTTGATGTAGATGTTACAGCACCTAAGGTTAGTGGTAAGGTTGGAGATATGGGTGTATCTCTATCTGCGACAGATAACTTAAGTGGTGTTGACGAAATTCAATATGCATGGTTTATAAAGGATGGAACAGGCTATAAGAGAGTAAGTAACTGGGCTGAATTAAAAGACTATGTTGAATTACCAGCAAAAGCACAAAATTACTATATTGGTGTTAAAGGTAGCGATATAGCCGGAAATAAAATTGATGGTGGACTTAAAGATAATGTTATCGACGATAATATTGTTACTGACGGAAAAACAGATGAACCTTATGAAATTGTAAATGAAGCAAAAGTGATAGGTGGAAAAGATGAAGAACAAAACCCTGAAGATGAACCATCAATTACTGAATTTGCAATAACTTATCACAAAAATGATGGAACAGATGTAAATTATGTTCAAAAGTTAACAGCAGATGCAACAGTATTAAAGGGAGCAATCTTTAGTAGAGACCAATATAAACTTATTGGTTGGGCAGAAATTGCAACTGGAAATAAAGTCTATGATTTAGGCGAGACAGTTAATTTTACAGAAAAAAAGGATTTATATGCAGTATGGCAATTAAATGAACCAAGCGATAAGCCAATTGTAGTAGAAGTTAAGGTGTCAATTAAATTCGTTTCGGGCGAAAATGGTTCTTTAGACGGCGAATCTAATATCAATGTTGCATACGATACAGAATGGAGCACAATAACAGTGCCAACACCAAAAGCGGATACAGGATACTGCTTCGATAAATGGACACCGGAAT
>CAKSUD010000005.1 GCA_934500865.1 uncultured Clostridia bacterium
TTTTTTAACTTAATGTTTCAGGTAAGAATAATTCCTTAAACTTATTGGTTGCATATCTATCTGTCATTCCGGCAATGTAATCACAAATAACTCTTTCATTTCCTGATTTAAGTAACATACATTTGAATTCATCAGGTAATTCTAAAGTATTTTCTAAAAAGTAATAGTATAGCCATTTTATTATTGAACCGGCTTTTATTTCTTCATTTTTTGCACGAGATGCGAGGTATACGTGATCAAACATAAATTGTCTTAAATCCCACATTGCTTTATATACTGATTCGGACATAGAGATTATGTTTTTATCCTTTGAAGAGTATATTATATCGCTTACCATTGTATTTATTCTACTTTGAGATGTAGTTCCAAGGACATTTACACAACTTTCTGGCAGTTCGTTATCAGATATTAAACCTGCTCTTTTAGCATCATCTATATCGTGATTTACATATGCTATTCTATCTGCAAACTTTACGATTTGACCTTCTAATGTACTTGCCATATTTGTACCGCTATGGTTTACTATTCCGTCTCTTGTTTCCCAAGTAAGATTTAGATTTTCAAGAACGTCTACAACTCTTAAACTTTGTTCGTTATGTTTAAAACCTTGTGGATATAATTCGTCGAGAATTCTTTCGCCGATATGTCCGAAAGGGGTATGACCTAAATCGTGTCCTAGCGAAATTGCTTCTGCTAGGTCCTCATTTAGTCTTAATGCTCTAGCGACAGAACGGGCTATTTGCGAAACTTCGAGGGTATGGGTAAGTCTGGTTCTGTAATGGTCACCTTCTGGAGAAATAAAGACTTGAGTTTTATGCTTTAATCGTCTAAAGGCCTTACTATAAATAATTCTGTCTTTATCGCGTTGAAAATCTGTTCGCATAGGGCATTTTTCTTCTTCAACGGCTCTTCCTTTTGATTCATAGCTTTTTGTGGCAAATGGTGAAAGCCATTTCCTTTCAAATTCTTCTTGTTGTTCACGAATATTCATAATGTTGACCTCCGTTTCATTAAAGCTTTTACGTAATAAATATATCATATTTATTATGGAGATACAAGGATATATTAGTATAAATTGAAAATATTTACAAATTCAAAAGCATTTTTAACTTTTTTTGTTTACGTAAAAGGAAATTCTTGCATTATGTAGAATAGTAATATAAGAAGGGATAATTTTGCAATTTAGCAAAATATACTTGCATTTTTAGAAGGGAAGAAAGTTAGTGGCATTTTTTGATGAGAGCTTTATTGAAGAGATAAAAAACTCAAATGACATTGTTGATGTCGTAGGTGAATATGTTACATTAAAACGTGCAGGACCGTCATATAAAGGTCTTTGTCCATTTCATAAAGAAAAAACACCGTCTTTTTCTGTTTCATCAGAACGGCAGATTTTCCATTGCTTTGGGTGTGGCGTAGGTGGAGATGTAATAAGGTTCATTATGAATGCGGAGAATGTTTCTTTTCAAGAAGCGGTAGAAATTTTGGCTGAAAGAGCTAAGATAGATTTGCCACAGGACAATAATAATATCGATTTGGCACGAGTTAAGTTTAAGGAACGATTGTTTGAAGTTAATTTGGCAAGTGCAAAGTATTTTAGAGATAATTTATATTCGCCGGAAGCAAAAATAGCACAAGAGTATGCTAATAAGCGCAAGCTTGATAATGAAACTGTTAAGAAGTTTGGACTAGGTTTTGCTTTTGGTATCAAAAATGATTTATTTAAGCATCTTTCTTCTTTAGGTTTTACACCTGATGAAATGGTTAGTGCAGGGGTTGTTATAAAAAACGAAAACGGATATGTTGATAGATTTAGGCAAAGGCTAATGTTTCCGATTTTTGATATAAAGGAGCGAGTCATTGCATTTGGTGGAAGGGTTTTAGATGATTCATTACCTAAATATATGAACTCTCCGGAAACTCCAATATATAGCAAAAGTAGAAACATATATGCACTAAATTTTGCTAGGCGTGCTAAAGTAACAAAGCTTTTAATGGTAGAAGGTTATATGGATGTTATTTCTCTACATAAAGCCGGTATACCAAATGCCATTGCATCGCTAGGGACTGCTCTTACCGAGCAACAGGGCAGGTTAATGCGAAAGTATGCACCCGAGATAATTTTGGGGTATGATGCTGATGGTGCGGGACAAGCTGCCATTTTGCGTGGTCTTGATATACTTGCTGCAATAGGATGTAATGTTAAAGTAATGAAAATTACAGGGGCAAAGGATCCTGACGAGTTTGTTAATAAGTATGGTTCCGAAAAGCTAATGAAGCTTATGGATAATGCAATAACATTGGTTGAGTTTAAGCTTGATATAATTAAGAAAAATTCGGATATAAATTCTGTTGATGGCAAAATAGCATATTTAAATAATGTCGCAACCGTACTTGCCAAAATAAATAATTCTATGGAACGTGAGCTATATATTAACAGGGTATCAAGTGAACTTGGTATAGGTGTTGAAGCAATATATGCAGAAATAAATAAAAAAATGTTTGGCAATTCAAATAAAGTGGCAAAAATCACACATAAAGTTATTGAAAGTAGTGTTAGTAAGCAAAATGCAGAAGATGTTCCTATGAATGTGTATAATGCCGAGAAACTTTTAATTTATTTACTTTGCCAAAATGAGCAACGAATATATGGAGAAATAAAAAAATATATTGGCTTTGAAGATTTTAAGGTTAATTTATATAAGAAATTAGCCGAAAAACTATTTAGATATTTTGAAGGTGAAAAAATACAAAATATTATTGATTTATTTTCAGATGAGAGTGAAATAAACGTAATTACAGGTATTATGCAAGAAGATTTTAATTTTGGTAATAATAATGAAAAAGCGTTATGTGATGCGTTGGATATTATTACTAAATTTGATTTAGAAAAAGAAAAGACTAAAGTATTAGAACAAATTAAAAATGGTGCTACAGATGTAGAAATTGAGGAACTAGAAAGAAGGCTAAATGAAGTAATTCGTAAATTGCATTCGAGTTTAGCCGAGAGGAGGAAATAATTTTGGAAGACAAGGAAAATAGCAAGAAAGATAGTATTCAAAAGCTTATAGAAATTGGAAAGAGTAAAGGAAGTTTAACATATGAGCAAATAATGAATGAGCTTGAGGATATTGATTTAGATGCAGAACAAATAGACAAGATTTATGAGACTTTTGAAAGTAACGGAATTGAAATTTTAGATGATTTCGATGAAGATTTTAGTGAAGATATGCTTGAAGATGAGGAAAGTGATATCGTTCTTCCTGACGGAACAAGTGTGGATGACCCTGTTAGAATGTATCTAAAAGAGATTGGCAAGGTTCAATTGTTGTCTATGGACGAAGAGATTGAACTAGCTGAGAAGATGGCTCATGGTGATGAAGCCGCAAGGAAAAGACTTGCAGAGGCTAACTTAAGACTTGTAGTAAGTATTGCAAAAAAATATGTTGGCCGTGGAATGCACTTCTTAGATTTAATTCAAGAAGGAAATATGGGACTTATTAAAGCAGTAGAAAAATTTGATTATACTAAGGGCTATAAGTTCAGTACTTATGCTACTTGGTGGATTAGACAGGCTATTACAAGAGCCATAGCTGACCAAGCAAGGACTATTCGTGTTCCTGTTCATATGGTTGAAACTATTAATAAGTTAATTCGTGTAAAAAGACAGTTATTACAACAATTAGGTAGGGAGGCTACTCCTGAGGAGCTTGCTCGTGAGATGGAATTACCTGTTGAAAGAATCGCTGAAATTGAGAAAATTGCTCAAGAACCTATTTCTATTGATACTCCAATCGGTGAAGAAGAAGATAGCCATTTGGGTGACTTTATTCCTGATGATGATGCTCCGGCTCCTGCAGAGTCTGCTGCATTTACATTACTTAAAGAACAATTAGTAGATGTTTTAAGTACTTTGACTCCTAGAGAAGAAAAGGTGTTAAAGTTGAGATTTGGATTAGATGATGGAAGAGCAAGAACCTTAGAGGAAGTTGGAAAAGTATTTAATGTAACGAGAGAAAGAATTCGTCAGATTGAAGCTAAGGCACTTAGAAAACTTCGTCATCCAAGTAGAAGTAAAAAATTAAAAGATTATTTAGATTAAAAAACTCGGCGTATGCCGAGTTTTTACTTGTGTGCATTATTTTTATGTTCTTCAAAAGTTTTACTAAAATTATGCTCGCCGTTATTTGATGCTTTTGTTCTATAATAATAGTAGTCAGTTTCTTCCGGGTACAGAGCTGCTTTTATACAGGATAATCCGGGAGCTGCAATTGGTGTCGGAGGGAGACCGGCATATTTATAGGTATTATACGGTGAGTCAACCTCTAAGTCTTTATAGAAAAGACGAGATTTCTGTTCTGGAAGTAAGTATTGAACAGTGGCATCTATTTGAAGTAACATACCTTTTTTTAGTCTGTTGTGGATTACGCTTGAAATTGTTGGGCGTTCTTTTTCAACTTTGGCTTCTCTTTCTATTAAGGAGGCAATAGTTATAATTTCCCTTGTGGAAAAGCCTAATTCTTTTGCTCTGTTCCTAAACTCTTCTGACCAATTTTTATCAAATTGCTTTAATAGTAATGTTATTATTTCTTTTTCTTTCCAAGAGATAGGAATATTATATGTATCCGGGAAGAGAAAACCTTCAAGCTGACGATAATCGTTGTCTATTTTTTCTATATAATCATATGGAATTTCAAAAGTTTTTGCACATTCCAAAAAGTTTTCTTTTGTTGTTAATCCTTTTTCTTCTAAAAGTTTTGCAATTTGTTCTACTGTATAACCTTCGGGGATTGTAACTGTAACCGATTCTTCTTGTTCACCTTTTATAAGTTTATTAAGAATGTCGTCAAATGTAATTTCTCCGGCAGAGAATTTATAAGTTCCGGGTTTTAAGTTTTTGGTTTCATTTTTTTTCTTTATATAATTAGTGAAAGCAACACTACTTTTTATAATTCCTTTGCTTTTTAACGTATTTGCAATTTGCTTTGTGCCACTTCCTTCTTTTATCGTCACGACGGTGTCTTCTTTTATGTTTTTTACGCTTATTGTAAATAAAGAAAATGCTAGAAATGAGATAAGTATTATAATTAAGCCGACTACACACAAAATTATTTTTTTCATCATAGTTCTCCTTTGTTATGTATTTTAATCAATTTATATTCTACCAAAAAAGTATATTGATTTAAATAGATTGAATTTTAAATGTTTATTAAGAATGTATAGTAAAAAAGGTTTCTCAAATTGAGAAACCTTTTTTGGCGGAGAGAACAGGATTTGAACCTGCGGAGGCTATTCACCTCGCACGCTTTCCAAGCGTGTGCCTTAAACCGCTCGACCATCTCTCCAAGTGGTTACGAGCTATATAATAGCACAAATAAAACATTTTATCAAGTATTTTTATTGAAATACATCTCTACTTAGTGCTCCATTAATTTTCTTATATACTGTTAGAATATTTTTACTATCACAAGTTGCTAAGAATACATCTTTTACTCGAGTTATACCTTGCTCTTTTAGTTTACGTTGAAGCCATATTTTATTATTTCCGGTGTATTTTAAATTGTTACTTAATACCTTGCCATCAATTATAACATCGATTACTAGTTTTTCTTGTTCTGTTTGTAAGTTTAAATCTTTTGGAGTAGCGGGCCTTTGGTCTGATTTGGGAAGAAAACTTAATTTACCGTTTGATTCAAGAATAACAGTTTGAACGTTATTTAAATCAAAATAACCATTTATTCGTGCTTGAACTAGCATTTCATTTAAATCTATTTTTCCTTTTTTCAAGTTCCCTTTATATATTTTTCCATTGTCAAATACAATCATTGATTTTCCTGTCATAAATCTGCGTACTTTTAACGATTTTGCAGATAGAATTGAGATTATAAAGACTGATAAACCGTAGACTACCATTGCAATTAATGGATACATGAAATTATCTTCTAGCGACGTTGCCATTTCGGCTGCAATTGAACCTATTGTTATGCCGTTAATGTAATCAAATAGTGAAAGCTGGGACATTTCTTTATTTCCCATAAGTTTTGTGAGAAAGAACAATATTATTAAAGAACCAAGAGATAAACAGAAAATATATAAGTATTCCATAGTAACCCTCCGATTTTTTCAAATAAGATGTTACTATTTTGTGTTGAATTTATAAGTTTATTCAATGTGTATACTATAAATTATTGCCCCTTGATTGTAAAATGTGTCGAAAAATGTTAAGATATAAATAGTATATGTTATGGAGGAAAAATGTATGGATAAACTCACTACTATTAAAAGAATATTTAAATATGAAATTAGTGGACTTCCAATTTGGGGATGGGTTTCTATTTGTCTTTTGATAATACTGTTAAGACATCAGATTGCTAATATGTTATCTGTACTATTACCACTTGCAGGTATAACAGCCGGTGTTTTGTGGTTTATAGGTATGAAGAGACAAGCTACAAAAGTAGGAATTTTTATTGTTTATTCTATATTAATAGTCGCACTTTTTTAAAAAGTTGGGAGGAATAAGTAATGGGCGATATAAAAATTATAGGTATTGCTGGTGGCACAGGTTCTGGTAAATCAACATTGTCTCGAAAAATTAAAGAGGCATTAAAGGAAAGTGTAGTTTTAATTTGTCATGATAATTATTATAAGGATAGTTCTCACCTACCATTTGAAAAAAGGGTGGAACAGAATTATGACCATCCTAATGCTTTTGATACGGAACTTTTAATTAAGCATTTAAAAATGCTTAAAGAAGGTAAAGCAATTGATATGCCAACTTATTCTTTTGTTGAACATGCAAGAAATAAGGAGACTGTGCATATAGAACCTGCTAAGGTTATTATTGTTGAAGGAATATTAATTTTTGAGAATGAAGAATTGAGAAATATGATGGATATGAAAATATTCGTAGATACTGATGCTGATGTGAGATTTATAAGAAGAATGTCGCGTGATGTGAAGAGCAGAGGTAGAGACATGGAATCTGTTGTTAATCAATATTTAGGCACAGTAAAGCCGATGCATGAGCAATTTGTTGAGCCTAGTAAGAAATATGCTGATATAATTGTGCCTGAAGGTGGTCACAATATCGTTGCTTTGGAAATGATTAATGAAAGATTAAAGAGATTGGTGGAGGAATAAGTGAATAAGGAAAGAATAGATGTACTTTTAGTAGAAAAGGGCTTTTTTGAGTCAAGAGAAAAGGCGAAGGCTTCTATTATGGCTGGAGTTGTTTATGCAAATGAACAAAAAATAGATAAGGCTGGCGAAGAAGTTAGTATTGATGCTAAGTTAGAAGTTAGGGAAAATATTTGTCCGTATGTAAGTCGTGGGGGATTAAAGCTTGAAAAAGCTGTTAAGTTTTTTGGTGTTAATCTAAAAGATAAGGTATGTATGGATATAGGAGCATCGACAGGGGGTTTTACTGATTGTATGCTTCAAAATGGTGCAAAAAAAGTATTCTCAGTTGATGTAGGATATGGACAATTTGCATGGAAACTACGTCAAGATGAACGAGTTGTTTGCATGGAGAGAACAAACATAAGATATGTAACTGATGAGCAAATCGGCGAAAAACTGGATTTTGCTTCTATTGATGTGTCGTTTATTTCTCTTACTAAGGTTTTACCTGTGGCATTTAACTTATTAAAAGACGATGGCGAGGTTGTTGCTTTAATTAAACCTCAATTTGAGGCAGGACGTGAACAGGTTGGTAAGAAAGGTGTTGTAAGGGATAGCAAGGTTCATAAAGAGGTTATTGAGAAAATAATTGCTTTTTCTGAAAGTATAGGATTTTGTGTGAAAAATCTTAGTTTTTCTCCTATAAAAGGGCCGGAGGGAAACATAGAATTTTTATTGTATTTAGGAAAAAGTGGTGGTACAATAGTTGATGTTGATAAAGTTATTGAAGAAACTAAAATATTAAATTAATGGGAGGAATAAAAATGAAGGACATTAAAGTAGAAATTTCTGCACGTCATGTGCATTTAACTCAGGAAGCTGTAGAGGCTTTATTTGGAAAGGGACATACTCTTACTCCTAAAAAAGAATTATCACAACCTGGTCAATTTGCTTGTGAAGAAAGAGTTACAGTTGTAGGACCTAAAAAAACTTTTGAAAATGTTGCTGTTTTAGGACCTGTACGTTCAGCTTGCCAAGTAGAATTTGCTAAATCAGATTGCTTTGCACTTGGAATTATGGGTGCTATTCGTGAATCTGGGGATATAGAAGGAACTCCTGGAGTAGAGCTTAGAACTGAAAATGGAACATATAATATGGACAAAGGTTTAATTATTGCAAAGAGACATATACATATGACACCTGATGATGCAAAAGAATTTGGAGTTAATGATAAAGATGTTGTTAATGTAAAATTAGAGAGCAATGACAGAAGCTTAACTTTCGGAGATGTAGTTGTTCGTGTGAGTGATAAGTTTAGTTTGGCAATGCATATTGATACTGATGAAGGAAATGCAGCAAATGTTGGTAACGGAGATGGAACAAAGGCATATATTGTTAAGTAACTGGAAAAGGAGATGTAAAAAATTTTGCATCTTCTTTTTATTTTATTACAATATTTAAACTGTTTGACGTAGATGAATTTAATAGATAATATATTCTTAGTAAAGTAAACTTAGGAGGAATGGAAAATGAGAAATTTAGTCAAAGTAGTTTTTTCGTTTGTTATGGCAATGATAATTGTAACGGGGAATTGTTCTTTTGCTACTATTAATAATTCAGTTGCGAAAAGTACATATTTACAATTAGAGAGTAAAACAATCAATTCGATTAAAAAAACTATTTCCAAAAACAAAGCGTTATTAGATACGAATTTTAGTAGTGCAAGAAGTCAATTAGAGGCTTATGGAGAAAATTTGGGTGGAGATTTAGATAATTTAGTATTAAAATCTGTTCAGGAAGTCGATAAAAAATCAAATTATGAGTATAGCGAAATTTCATTAGAGAATAAGACAGGTGAAAAGGTTTCGTTAGAAATTGCCTTTGAAAAAAATGTGTTAAGGATTCAAATACCTAGAATATATGAAAAAAGCATTAGTGTTGATTTATCAAGACTAAAAGAGGTATGCGAAAAATTTGAAATTGAGGTGGATGATGAGGATATTAATTATTTTATGACAACACTAGAAAACAGTAGGAATGGTCAATTAATATCTAAAGAAAATCAAGAGTATTTAAGAAAAATCGCTCCTAAGTACGTAGCAAAGCTAAATAAATTACTTGATTCTAAGTATTTTTCTATTAATAAAAATGCTGTATTGAAGTATAACGATAAAAATATTAATTGCAAGTCTGTTTCTTTTGAAATTTCTATGTATGATTTGCTAAAAGTTATTTCTGAGTTATGGAATGACGTTAAAAAAGATGAAAAATTGCTTGATATCCTTGTTTATATAAATTGGGGTAATTCCAATAAGATTTCAAAAGAAGAGCTTATAAATGAAATTGATTTCATTTTAGATATAGACTATGATAACCCAGATTTAAGAGAAAATGTAATTAATTCAACTCTTTTCTATAATTCGAAAAAGGAAGTTTTGAAGAGAGAATTTAAGCTCATAAATATTGATAATAAGGCTATGAATAATGAAGATGAATACAATATTAGTTTAATAACTATTAATGACAATAAAAATGCATATTATGAATTAAATTTAAATAATGGAAAAATTATTTCTGATAATGTTATAAGGTCTAGCAATAAGAAAACTGAACATAATATTACTGTAGTTACTAATACGGAAAAGTACTCGTTTACTGAATATACTTATGTACCTTATTCGGACAGTAAAGGATATAAGGTTATTTTAGAGCAAAAGGACAGTAAAAACTTTGTAATAACCTGTATGGATTCTTCTTTGTCAGAGAGTGGACTTGAAAATAAATTTATAATAGAAATTTACAAAAAAGAAATGACAAGTAAAAAACAAGATGTTAGTGTGAAATTTTCATGTATTATAAATGGTAAAAACTATAATGCATATTTGAACTTTTTACTAGAAAAGAATGTAAAAGTTGGCAAAAAGACTTTTAATATTCCAGAAGTAAATTTAAATACCATATCTAAAGAAGAATTAGAGAATGAATTAATAAATAGCGAAGAAAAAGTTAACAAAAAGGTTGAAGATTTATTTAGAAATTTATTTCCTAATACAATGAAAGCCAATGAAGAGAGAAAACTAAAGTATATGAGTCAAGTAGTAAAACAAGAGGCGATGAGTATTGGAAGTGTAATGAAGGTACGTGAAATTGACAGGATGATTGACGGAAAAGTGGATGATATAAAGCCTAATACTTGGCAAGAATATTCTACTTTTGAGGATATAGATTTATATATTAGTACAAATTATATTAGTACACGGAACGGAAAGTTTTATGTTGCAAAAAATGCGGAAGGTAAGATTATTGTAGGAATATCTAATCAAGATGCAAAGGATTTGCCGAGCCCGAATAGTGTAGAAGTTATAGACTATGATGGAACTAATTCAGGAGTGGTTTATATTGAAGAAAGATATTAAGCATAAAAAAGTGGACTAAAGTTCACGCCATGTTGACCGTCGGTCAACAACGTCAAGGAAGTCTCTTGCACTCTGTGAAACTGTTTGTTGCTAAATCAAAGATTTAGACAAACACTTTTGTTTTCTGTCGGTCGTTCGAGCTACTAATTAAAATTTTTAACTCATAGCTCGAGCTTCCCTAGAAATAAAAAAGGAATGGGAGATTGCCCATTCCTTTTTGGTGCGGATAACAGGACTTGAACCTGCACGATTTCTCATATGAACCTGAATCATACGCGTCTGCCATTCCGCCATATCCGCAATTTTTTGGTCGGAGTGACGGGATTCGAACCCACGACCTCTTGGTCCCGAACCAAGCGCGCTACCAACTGCGCTACACCCCGATAATTTAACGTAATTAATTTTACAACCTTTTTTTAAATTAATCAATACTTTTTTGAAGCGTATCCGTCAAATTGACTAATAATCATATTTGTGGTATAATATTAGCATAAAATCTAATATAAATAAACCATTATTATGAAAGGTTGGTCGAAAGAGAGACTATGTTGAATCTCAGACGTGCTGAAAAAGATCTTAGAGCTGCATTTTTTGCAGTATCAGATTTGCTTGGAGTAAGTAAAGAAAAAATCCAGTTCTTTGTTAATCGAGACATAATAAAATCGATTGAAAAAGACAGAAAAAGAATGGAGAAGCCTCTTGAAAGGCTGAAGTGGTACTTGCAGGTTAGTTTTCCAAACTATACAGTGATTGGCAGAATAAAATCGATAACTTCTATTTTGGGGAAGTATATGCAAGGCAGAACACTACTTGATGCCTTTGGTTTTAAAGTTATTATTCCGACCGCTGAATGTGAATCCGAGGAAGAAGCAATCGAAAGATGCTATGAGGTTCAAAAGTGGGTGGAAGCAAACTTTAAGATTATTGGAAATGAGATTAATGACAGAATAAAAAATCCTAAGGCTAATGGCTACCAAGATCTTAAGATGGTTGTAGAATACAACAACTTGATGGTTGAGATTATGGTTCAGACTCAGAAGATGTTTGATAACGCTAAATATGGTACACAGTCTCATGAAAAGGCATATCCATGGAAGTATACCGATGCAATTAAAAAGTTGCCGGAAAGGTACAAAGAAAAAGAAATCTAAAAAATGACTCCGCTATAGGGCGGAGCCATTTTTTTCTTTGGCGGAGAGAGCGGGATTCGAACCCGCGTGTGGTTGCCCACAAACTGATTTCGAGTCAGCCCCGTTATGACCTCTTCGATACCTCTCCATAGCCAAAAGTAATTATAGATAAAATTAATTGTTTTGTCAAGAAAAAAGCCATCCGTTAAGGATGGCTCTTGACTTATCTGTTACTGAGATCAAAGATATAACATATTGATGCTCTTGACAGACTGGGATTTGTCATTACTACAGAATTAGTTTTTCTGTCAACATATCCAATTGGAATTGTTGGAATGAAAGAACCTGTTTTTTCATCCGGTGTTTGCCCAATGAATTCATAGTGTTTAAATTTTTTCCTGAATTCATTCCATACTCTTGGTGACTGAAATACAGTAATGTGAATAGGAAGATCAAGATTTAATTTACTTACGGCTTCATCAAAAAGTGAAACAGGGCAGGAACGATTTTCCCAAAAGCTCTTAAAAATTGCAACAGGCTTTTTGGAAACTGAGACTGAAAGAATGTAAGGATACATTTCCTTTCGGCTGTTCTTACCAAACGCAACAGTAACGATGTGAGTTTCATTTATTGAAAAAGCTTTTACATCATCTGTAGCAGGTTCTTTGGAAAGGAATACGCGTATACCTCCCCAAAACTCTTTTTCCATAAGAAAGCTGTGAAGTCCTGATTTGAAGTCATCATCTACTTTAGCAGATGTGTTGGCGATAAGAAGTGACTTGGCACGTTCAACAACTGCCTTAACGATGGTTTCTTTGCCGGAATTTTTAGTGGAAGTAGTGGTAGAAGTAGACATGGAAAATCCTTTCTAAATGCGGATTGTATAGTCATCCGCTAACTTAATTAAGTAAAATCACAAGTATATATTAACATAAAAATAAATTATTGTCAACTTTGCTGAATAAACTTAGTGCATTTTGAACAGTAATATTAGAAATTTCATCAGTAGATATATTTTTAATTTCAGCAATTTTTTCAAGTATATATTTAATATACATTGAATTATTTCTGTTGCCGCGAAGGGGCATAGGAGTGAGATATGGTGCATCTGTTTCTACTAGAATTCTGTCAAGTGGAGCATACTCTAATACATCAATAGCCGTTTTAGCATTTTTAAAAGTAATAGGACCGTCAAAGCCGAGAAAATAACCCAATTTTAAAAATTCCCTTGCGGTTTCAACAGAACCAGAAAAGCAATGAATTACACCACCTTTAATAGAAGGAGTTCTTTTTAAAACATTTAATGTATCAGCATGAGCCTCCCGGTTATGAACAACAATAGGCAAGCTTAATTTATTGGCAATTTCAATTTGTTTCTCAAAATATTCAATTTGAAGTTCCTTTGGTGCAACATCATAATGATATTCAAGACCTATTTCACCAATGGCAACAACTTTAGGATGCTGGGCCAGTTTTTCTATTTTGACTAAGCTTTCTTCCTTATATACTTCTTGTGGCTGTATACCAACAGCAGCATATATATAGTCATATTTTTCAGCAAGTTCAATAGAAAATTTAGATGTTTTGATATCAATTCCTTGATTTATAACACATTTAACATCATTTTTTGGAAGAGCATCTAAAAGCTCATCTCTATCTTCATTAAATGCTTCGTCATCATAATGAGCATGAGTATCAAATATATTCATATAAAATCCTCCTTATATACATATAGCATAAAATACCCCACATATCCCTTTTAAAAAGTAATTTGTTTTTTGGCCTATGCACTATGTATTTCAAGCCAGAGAAGTAGACAGCGGGTTGCACGAAGTGCCCGGCGAACTTAGAAATTGATGCAATGAAAGGGTGCAAAACAAATAAATTACTTTTTAAAAGGGATATGTGGGATATTTTTTAGTATATAGTATATTTAATCATCGAGTTTCATAGAAACTAGTTTACTAATACCCTTTTCCTCCATTGTGATACCATAAACAGTATTTGCAGCTTCCATTGTACCTTTTCTGTGGGTAATTATGATAAATTGAATGGAGTCTGAGAATTTTTTCACATAATCGGCAAATCTATATACGTTAACATCATCTAGAGCAGCTTCAATTTCATCTAAAACACAGAATGGTGAAGGGTTAATCTTCAATATTGAAAATAGAAGTGCAATAGCGGTAAGAGCACGTTCACCGCCTGAAAGCAACATCATATTTTGAAGTTTTTTGCCGGGAGGTTGAACCTCAATATCTATTCCGCTTTCTAAAACGTTTGATTCATCACACAATTTAATATTAGCAGTACCACCGTTAAATAGTTCAGCAAATACAACTTTGAAATTATCATTTATGATAGAAAATTTCTCTAGGAATTCTTTTTTCATAGTAGAAATCATATCATTTATAACCTTCTTTAATTTTTCTTCTGAATCGGTCAAATCCTGCTTTTGTGCAGACATAAAGTTAAAACGCTCATTAACATTTTTGTATTCCTCAATTGAATCTACATTTATGCTACCAAGATTTTTAATATCATTTTTTATATTAGCAACAGAAGAAGATATTTTTGAAGGATTGCCTAAATCTTGTTTTAAGGCTAGGGCAGAAGAGTACGTAATTTCGTAATCCTCCCAAATCTTATTATTAATATTTTCAAAGTCCAAATCCAACTTCATTTTTTTCATTTCTTCTTTTGAAATTTTATTTTTAGCATCTTCAATAGCACGAATGTCATCTCCCATTAATTCTTCTAACGAAGTCAAAGCATCATTCAAACTATTTTTTCCCTTTTCAATTTCTTCAAGTTTTGAAGTTGTATCTAAGATTTCACTATTAATCTCATCAATTTTATTAGAACTGTTACTTTGAGTATTTTTCAGCTTCTCTATTTCTAGTGATAGTTTATTAATTTCTTCATTCTTTTTATTATTCGAATTTTCAGTTTCAGTGATATCATTATCAACTCTGTCTATAATTTCATTGATAGATGCTTCACTCTCATCGAAAGATGATATAGATATTTTATAATTTGTTATATCTTGAGCTAAATTATCTCTGATTTCCATCTTTTCTTTGTTATTTTGCTTGAATTTTTCAACATCAACTTGAATTGCAGAAATTTTTTCATCAATTTCAGTGATTTCTTTTTCAAGTTTAGTTGTTTCACCAGTAAACTCTGAAATTTGTACAGAAAGCTGACTTTTTTCAATTTTGATATTTTTAATCTTTTCTTCGTTTTGGTTTATTGTGTTTTGTAACGAAGATAATTTTTCCTTTTCAGAAGCGTATAATACTTCTTTTTTTCTAAATTCTTCTGATAATTCTATTCCACTTTGTTTTACTTTTTTATATTCTTCATTTATATTATCAGCAGAAGAAGTCGTATTTTTTAATGTTTTATTTAATTCTTCAATTTCTTTTTCTAATTCGCTTATTATTCTTCCACGACTAAGTAAACTGTCAGTTTTAACTTTTTGGCTTCCGCCGGACATAGAACCAGCAGTATTTACAACATCTCCGGCTAAGGAAACAATTCTATATGAGCCTAAGTTTTGTTTAGATAAATTTACTGCATTTTCCAGAGTGTCAACTATTACTGTTTTACCGAGCAAACTTGATAATATATTTTCATATTTGGTGTTGAATTTTATAAGGCTAGTTCCTATTCCGATAAACCCAGCGCATTTAGAAATTTTGTCTATATTTTTTAGTTCCTCAGAAGGCTTATATGAATTTATAGGAAAGAACGTAGCACGTCCCGCATTTTTTTCCTTTAAAAATTCTATTGCCTTTTTGGCATCCTCTTGGGATTCTGTAACTATATTTTGCAAATTACTTCCTAAAGCTACTTCAAGTGCAACTTCGTATTGCTCCTCAACTGATATTAGCTTTGCAAGTGATCCACATATTCCTTTACTAAATTCTTTATTTTTTTCACATTCATCTAAAATAACTTTAACACTTCTAAAATAACCTTCATTATTTTTTTCGGTGTCAGATAAAAGCTTATGCTTTGTTGTTTTGATATTTATTTCAGACGATATACTATAAACTTCTTTTTCTAAAGATTTTAATTGAGTTTCAAAATTTAATTCCTCATTTTTTGTTGATTGAAATTTATCAGAAATTTCTTTTAATTCACGAGAAATAGAAGATAACGCATCGTTGTCATCTTCAAGTTGCATTTTTAATTTATCATTTTCAGAGATAGTATTAGAAAGCTTATTTGTAATTTGTTCATCTCTATTTATAGCATTATTTTTCATTGTTAAAGTTGCATTTAACTTAGATTTTATTTCTGATTTTTCATTCATAAAATCGATAATGCTTGTTTTCATATTTTCTATTTTTAATTCTTCATCAGTTAGTGTAGCTATTATCTTACTTAATTCTTCTTCTTTTTCGGCTAAATAGTTAGAATAAGATAATTTTTGTGTACGCAAAGTTTCAATTTTTTCCGTACGTTTAGCTTTCTCGCTGTTTAATTCTTGTATTTTGGCAATATTTTCTTGTATTTCAGATTTTAATCTTTCAATACTTAAGGTGTTATTTGAAATCTTTTCTGAGAAAAGGCTTAATTCAGAATTTATTTTTTCAATGGAATTACGTTTCTCAAAAATTATCTTTTTATATAAATCAGCCTGTTCCGTAAATTCATTTATTTTTTCCTTAAGTTCAGCTTTTTTATTAATAGAACCTTCAGAATTTTTCATCTTCAATTCTAATTCTTGATTAAGTTCTACTAAATGTGCTTCAACTTGCTCTATTTGAGATTTTAGTTTTTCACTTTCATATAAGAACAAATTTATTTCTAAAACTTTTAATTGCTCACGCAATGTAAGGTACTTTTGTGCTTTTTCTGATTGAGATTTTAGAGGAGCTAGTTGAGAGTCTAATTCTTTTATGATGTCATTAATTCTAGTTAAATTTTGAGTAGTTAGCTCTAATTTTTTTTCAGCCTCTATTTTTCTGGCTTTATATTTAGATATACCGGCAGCTTCTTCAAAAACGTTACGGCGTTCCTCGGAATTATTAGATAATATTTCATCTATTCTTCCTTGCCCGATAATAGAATATCCGTCTCTACCGATACCTGTTCCCATAAACAATTCAACAATATCTTTTAAACGGCAAGCAGAACGATTTATAAAGTATTCACTTTCACCGCTTCTATAAACTCTACGCGTTACAGCCACTTCACTAAAGTTAACTGGTAACTTTCCTTCTGAGTTATCTAGAGTTAAGGTGACTTCAGCAAAATTAAGAGCTTTTCTGTTCTGAGTACCCGTAAAGATAATGTCCTCCATTTTTCCGCCACGAAGTGATTTTGCGCGTTGTTCACCAAGCACCCAACGAATAGAGTCGGAAACATTACTTTTACCACTACCATTAGGCCCGATAACAGTAGTTATACCGGGCCTAAACTCAAATATTGTTTTATCTGCAAAGGATTTAAAACCTTGAATTTCTAACTTTTTTAAATACATAATTTACTCCTAAGACTACATTAAGCCATATTTTCTTTTACTGCCTTTTAAAGTATTAGTACAGAATTGTTCCCAAATTGGGTACTCTTTAGCATTAGTTCTTACAACTTCACAAGTGTAGTAGTTTCCGTCTTGAAATTGTGTTTTTATAAATCTCACAATGTCATTTTCAGAAAGCTCCATTTCTTGAAGTTTGTCAGAAAGGATTATAAATGTGCTTTCGCCTTCTCTTTGAAGTAGTTTTGCGTTATCGTCAGTAATAGTAGTATTAGGTTCTAATGTATCTATTATTTCAAATTTACAAGTCCTTAATTTCTCGGTAGAATTTTGAGTAGTCGAGTATTCTGCTGGCCAACCCCAAAATTCTGGGATTAAATCTCTTACATATGTAGGAATTTTTATTTCTCCGATTCTAGATAACTTAGGTAATTGAATCATAAATATAGATGTTTTAGGTAGATTAGCAGATTTTGCAATTATAGTAGAGTCAGCTTCGTCTGATTCGCTATATTCTTCTTCCGGTTCGTCATCTATTGTTGGTACATTTTTTGTTTCTTCGCTAAAAACAGATTTTAATGAATTAGAAGAATTCTCATAAAGCATATTTTCAATGTCTAGTGCATCTGCAACATTATCTCCTAAATAATATTTAGGTTCACCAAATTCTATCGCTTCAATTGGTTCAGGCATTTTAGAAGTTTCTGCTTTAGGCTCAACTATTTTTTCTTTCTTTGGTTTTTCTGTTGGCTCAGGTGCAACTAGAAAATCAACATTATCATCTATTTCTATATCTATCGATAAATCATCAGTAGAAGTAGCAATTGGTTTTGAATTTTCAACATCTTTTCTTGTAAATTCTTCTATTGAAGGAAGAATTTTTTCAGGTGTTTTTAATAATTCTTCAAAATTTTCGCGTGTTACTTTGGTAAATAATTTCATTGTGTACTCAGGGAAGAGAGTAGTCATAGTATTTGAAAACTCTTCATTTTCTGTAGATAAATTATAATTAAACTGTGTTACTATGTTATGTCCGTCATATAGTCCGCTTAAGCTAAAATTACCGGTAGATAATAAAACAGTAGCTTTTTGAGATGAAGAAAAGATAGCACTTTTATATTGGAAGTCAGTTATAAAATCTTTGTCGTTTCCACTGAAAAGATATACCTCGCAACCTAATTCTAAAAGTGAGTTGACAACCTTCTTTGTAGCGCCTTTTCTTTCATTGCTTAAGTAGAATTTTATATTTCCACCATTTATTATAAACGCTTTTAGGTTTGAATATATTTTGTCATAAGCATTTTCTTTTACAAGCCCGAAAAATAGACAAGCTTCGGCATATTTAGGTCTTTTAGACATAAATAATTGTTCTAAATGACTTCCTAAAGAATAATTTTTTCCGTTAAATAGTTTTGGCTGAGTAAACAGTTTAGTTTCCAAAGCGACTCCTCCTTCATGCACATAAATATTTAAATTAAATTATTTTTCCTATTGTTTTTACAAACATAATTATTATATAATAATTTGTAGATAAATGCAATTAATTTAAAAAGGAGAATAAGTATGGAGATAATTTTAATCATAAGCTTGATTGCGGTGCTAGTACTTTGTGGATTTTTAGCGTTTTTACTCGGAAAAATTAAGGAGCTTATGGAAGTAGAAAAAAATTATTCTATTATGGCGAAAAATTATTCGACAGTAACCATTTTACAAGAAATAATGGTTATTTTGGGAGCAAAAATTCAAGCCGGGCAAAAACTTGAAAGAATAAATGAAATACTTATTAACAGATTTGACATAGCATATTCATCTATTGTTGAAAAAACTGATAAAGGTAATATAATAAAGGCATCTAATGTGTCGGCAGACCTTTATAATTATATTGCGGAACTTGATAGCCTACCTGAATTTGCGGAATCTATGAAACAAGATGTGCCTAAATATATAACTCGTACAAGAAATTTAGACTATCAAACTGCGGCTGAAAGGGACGTAAGATCGGTACTTATGTTCCCGCTATATAGAGAAGATGAATATAGAGGATTTTGGATATTGGAAGATATAAGAAGCAGTGCATTTGACAGTATAAAAGTACAACTCAGCATAATAAAGGATAATATAACTTTAGTTCTACAAAATAACGATTATGCAGTAAGTTTGGAAAACAAGACATCAGCTCTAGAGACAGCAAATAAAAAATTGGAAGAAATGGCTAATAGAGATGGTCTTACAGGTGCATTTAATAAATACTTTATGCATAAAACTTTGGACAATGTATTTAACGGAAATAGACGTCAAAACTCTTTGGCTATAATGGATATTGACTATTTTAAAAATTATAATGATAAAAACGGACATATGGAAGGTGACAATCTTCTACGCTCATTAGCTCAACTTATTACAGACAGCTTAAGAGACAAAGATATGTTATTTAGATTCGGTGGAGAGGAATTTGTAATATTATTTTCTGATACGTCAAAGGAAGATGCTATAATGGTTGCCGAAAGAATTAGACAAAAAGTTGCTGATTTTGTATTCCCATTTGAAGAAAGACAACCAAACGGTGATCTCACAATTTCCGTTGGTGTAGCATTTTCTCCAAGCGATGCAATAGAGAAACAAAGTTTATTGCAAATAGCTGATGAAAGGCTTTATAAGGCAAAAAGCGGTGGAAGAAATAGAGTTGTTTGGGAATAAAGAAAAAATTTCCAAAGGATAAATAGTATCTGTTGTCGAATATTGCCTTGATAAATAGATTGAATTTTGAAAAAAATAGTGGTTTATAAATATTTTAACAAAAGATGAGAGGACTGTTTTATATGTTTGGTTCTATGTTTAATGGAATTGATAAGATTGGCAGGGGGCTAGACGCTTCTTGGACTAAAAATGAAGTGATTTCAAGTAACATTGCAAATATCGACACTCCGGGATATAAAAAGAAGAAAGTTCAGTTTGGTGATTTACTAAATGGTGAGCTTTCTAATTTGTCGTCTTTAAAAACTACTAATGCAAGACATATTCAAGTACAAAATTCCAAAGATGGGTATGTTAATATTTCAACAGATATGTCTACTGCAAATATGCGTACTGATGAAAATAATGTAAATATAGACGAAGAAATGTCAGATTTGGCAAAAAACCAAATTTATTATAATGTTTTAACTCAAAGAGCAACAGGAGAAATTAATAAACTTCAAAATGCAATAAGAGAATCTTAATACTAAAGATAAAAGCTTATAAAGGAGGCTAATGAAGGGAAATGGGATATTTTACTTCTTTAGATGTAAGTGCATCGGGTATGAGTGCACAAAGAATGAGAATGGATTTAATTTCACAAAATATTGCAAATGCAAACACCACAAAAACTCAAGATGGGACGCCGTATAGGCGTCAAACATTGGTGTTGGGTACAAATGAAAGTGTTGGATTTTCTAAATATTTATCTTCTTCATCAAGAAATACACTAGGCGACGGAAAGGTTAAAATTCAGGGAATAAAAGAAGATATGAGTGAGCTAAAAAGGGTATATGAACCGGATAACCCAGAAGCTGATGAAGATGGGTATGTGACCATGCCTAATGTTGATATAGTTACTGAAATGGTAGATATGATTTCGGCCTCTCGTTCATATGAGGCTAACGTTACGGCGTCAACAGCTTCTAAAAATATGGCTATGCAAGCATTAAACATAGGTAAGTAGTTTAGAGGGGGAATACATAAATTATGAGTATTAATATTAATTCGTTACCTAATATACAACCAATCTCAAGTGGAATTAACAGCACACAAAAAACATCCGGAAACAAAACTAGTTTCGCGGATGTAATAAATGATGCTTTAAATAAAGTTAATGATCTTCAAGTACAATCATCTAATATGACAGATGACTTCTTGACAGGAAAATCAGATAATATACATTCTGTAATGATTGCTGGTTCTAAAGCTGATTTGGCTTTACAAATGACACTACAAGTCAGAAATAAAGTTATGGATGCATATAAAGAAATAATGAATATGCAAGTATAATAATTTCTTACTTGAATAAAAGGTGGTGTGATAATAATTGCCAGAGTCTGTAACTAAAATATTTAATGATTTGATGACTAAGTGGAAGGGGTTTGATAAAAACCAGAAGCTCAGAATGATATTGTCAGCGATTGTAATACTTGGTAGTGCCATTGTTACAATTGCATTTGTGACTAATCCTAACTATACAGAACTTATTACCGGAAGTGTTTCTGAAATCGGTGAAATGAGTAAAACCTTAACTGATTCTGGAATAAGTCATAAAGTTACTGAAAATAGTACATGTATAATGGTACCGGAAAAGAGTAAGGATTCAGCCGAAATTGCATTGTCACAATCCGGGTTGTTAAAAGACGGAATGAAACTATCAGATTCACTCGACTTGATTTCTTTTAACTATACACAAAGTGACAAAAATAAGATTTACAAAGAGTTCTACGAAGGAAAAACTGCTGAGAAGTTAATGAAAATGGATAATATAAAATATGCTGTTGTAACATTTACAACTCCTGAAAAAAGCGTATTTTTAACATCTTCCGAAGAAGATGAGCCAACAGCCAGTGTAATGGTTACTCCGATTACTACACTAACTTCAAACCAAGTACAAGGTATAATAAAGTTAGTTGCATCTAGCGTTGAAAGATTATCTGAAAAAAATGTAACGGTAATAGATAATAATGGGAATATATTGAGTGAAGAAGATTCATTTGAAATGTCAGGAATAAGCACAAAACAACTTGAAGTTCAAGCACAAAAAAAGAAGGAAATTGAGCGTCAAGTAGGCCAATTACTTGCACATGTTACTGATTCAGTAATAGTAATGGCAAATGTAATTTGTGATTTTGACCAAGAAACTACAACATCAGTAAGATATTCTACTCCTATTGAGGATTCGGATACAGGATTACTTAGAAGTAATTCTACGATAAAAGAAAATCTACAAAACATGGATTATGGTTCGGTTCCGGGAACTGAATCTAATCAAGGAACAGGTGCTGAAATTACCTCGACAGGAACAGGTGGTACATATAATAAATCAGAAGTAACAAGTAATTACGAACTAAATCAAGAAAATAGAGAAACTATAAAAGGACTTGGTAATATAGATGCAAGTAGGTCATCAATCACTGTAAATTTATTATATGGTAATGAATTTACTGAAGCACCTACAGAAGAAAATATTGAAAGTATTACTAAAATGGTAAATACAGCCACAGGAATAAATTTAGACAGAATCACAGTAGCTTCCTTTAAGGTAGCTCCTAAGTCAAATGAGGATGTTAAGTTGCCTATTAATTGGGCTGAACTAATAGAAAGATATGCACCATATATGGCTGCAATTATAATAATATTAATACTTGTAGTATTTATTTTAAGATTAAAAGATAATAATTCTGAGCTTGAATATGCTGATTTAGCGACTGAGCCGGGTGCATTATTTAATGCTACTGTTGGTGAAGAAGACGATGATAGTGGAACAATTAAAGAACTTGATAACAATTCAGAAGTAAAACAACAAATTAATAAGTTTATTGAAAAACAACCAGATATTGCAGCAGGAATGCTTAGAAACTGGATTTACGAAAATGATAAAAACAATGGCAATTAATGCTTAATTGAAAGGATGGTGGGGGATTATGGCAGCTGCAGAAGAAAAGGCTAGAAAGAATGGAGCGCAAGAAGGTCAGGCTGCGAATCCTGAAACTACAGAGGCGAAGGCAAGCCCTGAAAAAAATAGTATGCGCCAAAATCTTACTGGTAAACAAAAAGCAGCGATGTTTTTGATTTCTATTGGACCTGAAAAGTCTGCAGAAATATTTAGACACTTAAAAGACGAAGAAATTGAAGAAGTTACAAAAGCTATTGCCGGTATAAAGAAGTTAAAAAATACTTATCAAGAAAAAGTTATAGAGGAATTTTATAATCTGTCACTTGCACAAGAGTATATCACAGAAGGTGGTATAAATTATGCTAAAGAAATTTTGGAAAAAGCATTCGGTGCTTCAAAATCAGAAATAATTTTGAAAAAGATGACAGCATCTCTAAAATCAAACGGTCCTTTTGACTTTGTTAAAACAATGGACCCTAGTAAAATTGCTCAGCTTATAAAAGATGAGCATCCACAAACTATAGCACTTATTTTATACAATATAAAATATCAGCAATCAGCCACAATTCTTGCAATGTTGCCTAAGAATAAGCAAGTTGATGTTGCCAGAAGAATTGCAATGATGGAAAAACCTTCATATGATGTTGTTAAACAAGTTGAGGAAATTTTACAAAAGAAAATTTCGTATGACTATATGAATGACGATATGAGTAATGCAATTAGTGGTGTGGAAACATTAACAGAAATATTAAGAGCAGTAGACCGTGGAACAGAACAGAACATAATGGAATATTTAAAGAAAGAAAATAGCGACCTAGAAGAAGAGATTAGAAAGAAATTATTTACTTACGAAGATATTGTTAATCTTGATGATAAGAGCATTCAAAGAGTATTACGTGATATTGATAACCACGTATTGGCTCTTGCTATAAAAGCATCACAGAAAAATATTCAAGACCTATTGTTTAGAAACTTATCTAACCGTGTTGCAGACTTAATTAAGGAAGATATTGAACTTATGGGGCCTGTTAGGGTTAGAGATGTTGAAAAAGCACAAGATGACATCGTTCTTAAGATTAGGGATTTAGAGAAGAATGGCGAAATCGTAATTAATAGAGGCGGAGAGGATGAGGTCTTTGTCTAATTTGATAAAATCTGGTCGAGTAATTGATATAGGAACACCTGTTAATGTAGGTGTTTCTTATACAATTAACGAGGCTAATCATATAATTTTAGAAAAACCAACAGCAAGTAAAGTTATAAAAAAAGAAGTTACTACTTCGGTAGAGAATAATGTTGAGCCGGAGGAAGTTGCTCCACAAGCTACTATTTCAAAAGAAGAAATAATGGAGCAATATATAAAAGAAGCTGAGGCACAGGCAAAAGCTCAATATGATGCTCAAATGCAAAAGGCATTTAATGAAGGAATTGAAAAAGCAAAACTTGAGGCTGAAGGTATAATTGGACAAGCCAAGGCAGAATATGAAAATATTTTAAATGAAATAGTAAAAATTAAAGAAGATGCAATTAATGAATATAAGAATGAAATGAAATCTAGTGAAAAAGAAATTGTTGACTTGGCAATGGACATCGCCGAAAAAATTATAAATTATGAAGTAGATAAATCAGATAATTACATATTGGGTATTGTTGAAGATGCCGTTAACAGAGTAGTAAATAAAAAAGATGTTACAGTTAGGCTTTCGACACAAGACTACTATACAATCCAAGCAAATAAAAAACTATTAGTTTCTAAAATAAAGGGATTTGGGGAAATAGAACTTATCCAAGATGAATCACTTGATATGGGAAGCTGTATTGTAGACACACCACTTGGAGTAATTGATGGTGGTTTGCAAGTTAGAATGGATAATATTCAAAGAGAAATAAAGAAAATGCTCAGTGAGTAGCATTAGAAAGGATGGTTTAGTGTGGCTATTGATTTGACTAAATATAAAAATGCTATAAATGCAGCTAAACCAGTTAATTACTTAGGATACGTTACCCAAATTGTTGGTCTTACAATTGAATCCAAAGGGCCACAAGTTAGCATGGGAGAAATATGTATCATTAAGGCAGAAGAAAGGGACATAAAGGCAGAGGTTGTTGGATTTAAAGATTCGAAGGTTTTGCTAATGCCTCTAGGAGAAATGGTAGGAATTGGGCCGGGGCAGCCCATTTTTTCTACTGGAGAGATTTTGCAAGTTAAGGTTGGAGATGAGCTTTTAGGCCGTGCTTTAGACGGATTGGGCCGTCCTATTGATGGGAAGCCTCCGATAGAGTCTGAAGAGTTTTATCCTGTTCAAAACGATGCACCTCAGCCACTTTCAAGAAATAGAATAAAAGATTACCTCCAAATGGGAGTAAAAGTTATTGACGGCTTACTTACAATAGGAAAAGGCCAGAGGGTTGGAATATTTGCCGGAAGTGGTGTTGGAAAAAGTACATTGCTTGGTATGATAGCCAGAAATACTAAGGCAGACATTAACGTTATTGCATTAATTGGAGAACGTGGAAGAGAAGTAAAAGAGTTCTTAGAAAAGGACTTAAAAGAAGAAGGATTAAAAAGGTCTGTTGTAATTACAGCGACTTCAGATCAACCGGCATTAGTCAGAGTAAAAGCCGCATTACTAGCGACTGCGGTGGCAGAATATTTTAGAGACCAGGGAAGAGACGTAATGCTAATGATGGACTCATTAACAAGATTTTCTATGGCTCAACGTGAAATAGGACTAGCAACAGGTGAACCACCTGTGTCTCGTGGTTATACACCGTCTGTATTTTCTATGATGCCGAAGTTACTTGAAAGAGCCGGGAATTCCGATAAAGGCTCGATAACAGGATTATATACAGTATTAGTTGATGGTGACGATTTGACTGAACCAATAACGGATACGGCAAGAGGTATATTAGATGGACATATTGTATTATCTAGAAAGATTGCAAATAAAAATCACTATCCGGCAATAGACGTACTTGCAAGTATAAGCAGGGTAATGGGAGACGTTACAACTCCCGAACATAGACAGTATGCCGGTCACATAAAGAGCCTTATGGCTACATATAGGGAAGCTGAGGACTTAATAAACATTGGTGCTTATTCAAAGGGAAGTAACAAGGATATAGATATGGCTGTAAAGAAAATAGATATGATAAACGATTTCTTGAGGCAAAAGGTAGATGAAAATATACCTTTTGAGGATACAGCTAGAATGATGAAAGAAATTGCGGAATTTTCATAGTAAGAAGGTGTTCTAAGTGGCTTTTACATTTCAGTTCCAATCAATTTTAGATTTAAAAATCAGGTTAGAAGATTTAAAAAAATCAAAACTTGGTGAAGTAACCGAAATTTTGAATTCTGAAATGGAAAAGTTAAATATTCTTTTAGTTGAGAGAAAAAATCAATTTAAATTAATGAAAGAGAAAAGTGATAAAGGCTTTACACCTAAGGAATTAATATTTTATAATAATTATATGGAGCGTTTAAAAAAGAGTATTTCTATTCAAGAAATAGTTGTAAAACGTGCTAAAGATGCGGTAGAAAAAGCTAGATTAGAATTGGTTGATGCCGCTAAACAGAGAAAAATGTTTGAAACTTTAAAAGAAAAAAAGATGGAGGAGTATTGGGAAGAATACTACCGGAAAGAGCAAATTACATTAGATGAAATTGCAAGTTATAGACACGGAGTTGGGGGTGAGGTAGCAAATGGCGAAGAAGAATAATGATGAGGATAAACCAAAGAGTTCTAAACCAATTATAATATTCTCATTGCTTTTAGCTTTAGCTATCGCAATTGGAAGTTGGGTATATTTAATAAGGACAAATAAATTTTTTGGAATGGGCGAACTTTTAAGACCTAAACTAAAAGAGATACCTATAATTTGCAACATTTTGCCACCCGTGCCAACAGGTGACGAGCCTGATTTAATGGCAAGAGATGAGATAAACTCGCGATATACGGCACTACTTAATGAAAATGTTGAACTTCATAAGAAAATAGCGGATTTGGAGACAAAGGTAGCTGAATTAACGGAAGTTGAGAATAAGTATAAAATTGTTGTTAAAGATTTAGAAAAATTGTCTAAAGAATTTACTGAGCTTCAACAAACAAGTGCAGAAGCCACCGCTACTGCTAATGATAATAAAGAAAAAATAGCCAATATGGTAAAGATTTATGAAAGTATGGAACCTGCAAATGCCGCAGGTATTCTAGAAGATGTTGGAGAATTAAACATTTCTTTGGTTGTTGAAATTTGTAAAAGTATGAAAACAGCCAAGTTTTCAGAGATTCTTCAAGAAATGGATACGAGTTTTGCAGCAATTCTGTGTGAAAGAATGGCTAACTAGGTAATAATTACATTTGAACAGCCTCTAGGTTATATGCTAAGATAGTATTATAATACAAGAGGTGGTAGGGATGTTGGAAAAATTAGTAGAGCAAATTTCAAAGATAAACAAAATATCAAAATACATTTTTAAGTATGGACTCCTTGCGTGTTTAGTATTGTTTATATTCATAAGCCGTGAGTTTTATGTCGCGAGTACATTGGAAGAAGTTCTAGTTGCCCAAGAGATTGCCGGAGTGGGGTTTTATATGCTCATGGAAGTTGTTGTTGGGGCAGTATTGTTTGATATATGTATGAAGAATAAATAATTTAAAAGAAAAAGAAATATATGTCAGAATATTTTTATTAAAAATAGTAAAAATATTAATGGCATATATTTCTTTTTTATTTTCTAGGAAAGTTCGAGCTATGAGTTAAAACTTTAACTTAGTACAAACCCGGTCTAATTAAAATTTAGCTGATGAAATCAGCGTTAAAAATTTTAATTAGTAGCTCGAACGACCGAAAGAAAACAAAAGTGTTTGTCTAAATCTTTGATTTAGCAACAAACAGTTTCACAGAGTGCAAAAAGTTCATTGATGTTGTTGACCGAAGGTCAACATGGCGTGGACTTTAGTCCACTTTTTTTATGTAAGTCCTAAACTTACTTAGTAGCAGCATCAAACTTTTTACCTAATGCGGCTTTTTTGTTATTTGCGGTATTCTTTTTCATTACACCTTTTGTAACAGCCTTATCAACTGTGCTTACAGCTTCAGTATAAGTGGCTTTTATTGCATCTTTATCGTTTGCAATTAAAGAATCGTCAAATTTTTTAAGAGAAGTCTTTACAGAAGTTTTAACAGCAGCGTTTTTAGCAGCATTAACTTTAGAAACTTCTACTCTTTTTTTAGCTGATTTAATGTTTGGCAAAACGTTCACCTCCTAGTAGGTATAAAACATATGTAGTTTATACATTCGTTAACAGGATATAGTTTACCACAATTTATAAATAAATGCAAGAAAAAAATAGTTGACAACTTTAATTTATTATTATAGATTAATAGTAGGTTAAGTTTCTGCCAATACTTAAGAAGAATAGTTTTGTAGGGAGGAAAGAAAATGTTACTTAATACGAAAAACTTTGGAGAGGTAGAAATCAAGGATGAAGATATAATATTTTTTGAGTACGGAGTGCCAGGGTTTGAAAATATGACACAGTTCGTTATTTTAGGAAAAACAGACAGTGAAGACGATCCGTTTTTCTGGTTACAATCAGTTCAAAATCCTAATTTAGCGTTTGTAATAATGAATCCAAGAGATTTGGTGTTAGATTATGAAGCTGAAATAGATATGTTTACAGCTAATTTATTAAGGATTAAGGATGAAAATGATGCATTAATTTATTGTATAGTTACAGTTCCAGAAGATATTTCAAAAATATCTATTAACCTAAAAGCACCTATAATTATTAATGCAAAAGAAAATAGAGGTTGCCAGGTTGTGCTTGAAAATGAGAATTATAAATTTAAGCACATAATTACTGAGGAATTTGTAAAAGCATAGGAGGATGGAAAAATGCTTGTTTTAACGAGAAAAAGAAATCAATCGATTGTTGTAAATGATAATATAGAGGTGACAATTATTGATATCCAAGGGGATCAAGTTAGAGTGGGTATAAATGCTCCTAAGGATGTTAAAGTATTTAGAAAAGAAGTTTATGTTGAAATGATGGAAGAAAACCAAAGAGCGGCACAAGTTCAAATGCAAGCTCTAGATATGTTAAAAAATGCGATTAATAAAAATAAAAAGTAAAATTATAAGTGAGGCTAACAAATTGTTAGCCTTATTTTTTTCAAACAATTGACATCTTTTCTCCAAAATTGTACAATTTAAATGTTGTAGAAATGAGATAATCAAAAGATAAATCAGGAGGAAAATACGAATGAGAACTAATGGAAAAATCGAGGAAATTTACAAGGTTATAAATGGCGAACACAAGGATCCATTTTCAGTTTTAGGAATGCATGTAATAACTGAAGGGAAAAAGAAATGTGTTACTGTAAGGGCATATTTGCCTTTCGCAAAAAGTTGTTATTTAATTGATTTAGATAATAATGAAAAGTTAGAAATGGATTTGATTGATGATTCTGGCTTTTTTGAAATAATACTTAAAGATAGAAAAGAAATGTTTAAATATAAATTAATGACTTTGGATAACTATGGAGTATCGTATACTTTCTATGATCCATATTCATTTTGGCCGGTTATCACTGATTATGATTTGTACCTATTTAATGAAGGCAAAAACATGAGAATCTTTGATAAACTTGGTGCACACATAATGACAGTTGATGGAGTTACAGGTGTTTTATTTGCAGTTTGGGCACCGTCTGCTAAGAGAGTTAGTGTAGTTGGTAATTTTAATGGTTGGGACGGAAGAAGATACCAGATGCGTATGCGTGGTACATCCGGAGTTTGGGAAATATTTATTCCTGAGATTGGAGAATGGGAATATTATAAATATGAGATTAAAGCCCAAAACGGCGATGTTTTCCTAAAGGCAGATCCATACGGATACTTTGCAGAATTAAAACCTAAGACGGCATCTATTGTATTTAATCTTGATAAATATACTTGGAATGATAGTGAATGGATGGAAAAACGTCCATTTGGAGATAATAGACAAAAACCAATGTCAATATATGAGGTACATCTTGGCTCTTGGATGAAACCTGTACATAATGATGAAGATTCATATTTTAATTACAGAGAACTTGCAGATAGATTAATTCCATATGTAAAAGAGATGAATTACACACATATTGAATTACTACCGGTTGCAGAGCATCCATTTGATGGTTCTTGGGGATACCAAGTTTGTGGGTATTATGCAGCAACAAGTAGATATGGTACTCCTGAAGATTTAATGTACTTTATAGATAAATGCCATAATGAAGGAATTGGGGTATTAGTAGACTGGGTACCTGCACACTTTCCTAAAGATGCACATGGTTTAGCTCGTTTTGATGGCTCTGCCGTATATGAACATGCTGACCCTAAGCAAGGTGAGCATCCCGACTGGGGAACACTTATTTTTAATTTTGGAAGAAACGAAGTTAAGAACTTCTTAATAGCAAATGCCTTATTCTGGTTTGAAAAGTATCATGTAGACGGACTAAGAGTTGATGCTGTTGCTTCTATGCTTTATTTAGATTACGGTAAAAAAGAAGGAGAATGGATTCCTAATAAATGGGGTGGCAGAGAAAACATTGAAGCTATTGATTTTATGAAGGAATTAAATAAAGAAGTTTATGCTAAATTTCCTAATGCTATAATGGCTGCGGAAGAGTCTACTTCTTGGGCACTAGTAACAAAGCCTACATATATTGGAGGTCTTGGATATAGCTTTAAGTGGAATATGGGTTGGATGAATGATTTCTTAAGATATATGAGCATGGATCCAATATATAGAAAATATCATCACACATTAATTACATTCTCTATGTGGTATGCTTATTCTGAAAACTTTATATTAGTTTTATCTCATGATGAAGTTGTTCATGGAAAATGTTCAATGCTTAGCAAAATGCCGGGAGACTACTGGCAAAAGTTTGCGAACCTTAGAACTGCATATGGATTTATGTATGGCCATCCGGGTAAGAAATTAATGTTCATGGGAGATGAGTTCGGTCAATTTATCGAGTGGAATTATCATCAAGGATTAGACTGGCATTTACTTGAGTATGATATGCACAAAAAAATGCAAACATATGTTAAAGATTTAAATGCTTTATATAAAAACACTAAGGCTATGTGGGAACTTGATTGCGAAGAAAGAGGTTTTGAATGGATAGATTGTCACGATGCTGAGAGAAGTGTAGTTTCATTCTTAAGGCGTGATAGTGAAGGAAATGAGTACATCTTTGTTTCTAACTTTACGCCGGTTAAATACGATGGATACAGAATTGGCGTTCCGGGAAGAGGATTCTACAAGGCAGTATTTAACAGTGATGATGAGAAGTATGGTGGCAGCGGAGTAAATAATGGCGATGGTTTATACGCTGATGACACAGCATGGCATGGCAGACTTAATTCAATAGTTATGAGTGTTCCGCCACTTGCAACAGTTGTATTCAAAAAAATGTAAAGAAAATTTAGATTATGTATTGACATTTATGTAAACTTTATATATAATAAGAATATGAAATCCGAAAGGGCAAACCAATCGAAAGGTTGGGACGCAAAACTACGGTCCTAATGTCGTAAGACAATGGAAGCCGGGTCGCCGAAGATATAGAGTTGATTTTTAACTCCACTTTGGTAGCCCAAAGTGGAGTTTTTTATTAGACTTTTTAAGGCTAGAGAATCGGCCTTTCGGATTATAAATTTCATGAGAGGAAAGCAAGCCGCTAATGATTCCCGATGGGCGAACGTAGTAGACACTACTTTTCTCCATGATATCTTTTTAGGAAAGGAGTAGCTTTTCTTTTACAATTGAATATGGAAGGTGGCGGATTGATAAGAGGTCTCGTGACTTCTTGAAAGTGAAATTGAGTAAACCCCCGATGAGGGGGTTTTTACTTTTAAAAAATAATAAGTAGACAATATATTGAAAAAGAGGCAAAAATGTGATAGAATTGATATATCGAATATCGTGATTATATGGAGGGATGGCAATGAAAAAATTCCTATGTATGTTACTTATGATTTCTTTAATGATTAACTTTGGTTATGCCAAGGAGCAATATACAGATTTAAAGGATCCTAAAAATGACGCTGGTAGAGAAGAAATGTTGACTGAATATAGAGATGACTATGTATATTTAACGTCTAGTACTCAAGATTTCAATGGAATGGGATTTAAAAGTTTTCAGTATGGATGTAGAGGCGAAGATTACTTAAAATGTGAGGATAGAGAGGATAAAGGCTATGCTATTACTGGAGGACTAAGATTTATACCTAAGCAAGATGGAAAGTTCTCTAAAATTGAGCATGAAGGAATGGATATACAAAATTACAGTAAAACACCGATTGATGGATTTTTTACTTGTGATGATGAAGAGTGCTCATGCTATGGAAAGAGTACATCTGTTTCACTTTATAAGGCATATACTGAGGAACAGTTTAAAAACCTGAGTTTGCCAATTGGAAGTAGTATATGTGAACATATTGTAAGTGCATTTAATGCATGCTTAAAGTCGTATGAGAAAGAATACATTAGAGAAAGCGCAAATAGTAAAGTTGTTTATTACGTCTATGGTGGTATGCCGACAGGAATACCGGCTATTGCGTTAGTAACTTCTATAGATCCCGGAAATGAGGATTTATGGGTTGCGGTTTTCAAACCTGTTCAAGTTAGAGATAATTTAACAGTATACAATTCGGGAGTATTTCAAATTTTCGATTCAGCATGTAATCCACACATTAAACATACCGCAGCAGTTATGACAGCAGCGGAAGGGGAATTGGCAGATACGGTAGAATATTTTGCCGATGTATCAGATGACTCACTTCAAGGTCTAGCCTTTTATGAAGATAGGCTTGTTGATGGAACGATATCAGTATACAGATTTTTGCTAGCATGTAATAGCTGTTCTACTTGTGAAAGATGTATAGAAATAGAATATGCTCAAATAAATACATATGTTGCTTACGGCGAGATACCAGAATTTTATTTATCAAGAGGATGTCCTATACATTCATGTTGTTTCGTTTATGATTATCCAGTAGCATTACCAGATGAATATGAATGTATAAAATGTCCTGATTTAAAATTGGAAGGTGAAAAGTATATAGCATGTGAGGACCATACGTGTCGAAGATGGTTAGAACATTCGGATTATAGGGAAAATTTTGCACCACAATCGTGTACAAGAGTTGTGGCAGGGAGAGCAATAAATGATACGAGCTCGGGAGCAAAGTTGATACGCTATACAGGTCAAGTGGATGAAGGGGTATCAATAGTGAATGGAAAACTAATTATAATTGATGGAGGATATTCCGATTATTGTGTTAACCATATGTGTAATTCATTCTTTTGTAATGAACCTAGAGAAGATGCGGAGTCGTATGCGGCAAAATATGATAAGCAAAGTGATATGGTGACTATGCCGAATGAATATTGCAGCGCACATAAGGGTGGCTGTAGAGTTGTTAATCCATATATGGGACAGTTACAATATAAGGGAAGAGAAGCTACTGCAGGTGCAGCGATAGAACAAATACAGCAGGCCATATTAGAAGGTAGGTTGTTTCAATGTAATAATCCGGTAAAAAAGAGTTACTATGCTTTTATTCAGCCTGACGCAATGATTTGTGAAGATTGCTACAATAAAATGTCACGAAAAGAATTGAATTCTAAAAATAATTATTTTGATGTTGGCACATGTCCTAACTGTGGTGAATTAGGGGTTAATAAGTTTAGAGGAAAGATTGGTAATAACTGCGTGACGTGTATAGACTTGTGTGATTTTATGATTATAAATAAGAATTTAAGTAATTACCAATACTCTAATGTGCGGGGGGAACAACGAGAACGACGATGCGAATTTAACATACAAAGGTTTGCAGGAGATAATACATCACTTTGCGGTGAACGGTGTGTGAAAGGGCGACGTTATTGCTATTGGCATTTGTGCGATACAGATGATTGTGTAGAACCTGTTAAATATAATGGTGCATATTTTTGCGAAAAATGTGTTCCTAGTTTGTAATTAACATGACTAAAAAGAGGCTGCTTTATAGCCTCTTTTTCTTGTTATTAAATAGTATTTGTGAAAGTTTAAATAATACAGATAAAATTAGAAATATGCTTATTGTGTTTAATATTCTTGAAGATTCCACCGAATTGTATTGAATATTGCATGAAACATTTAATGGAATTAAGACTGCAAAACGTGTGTAGTTTATTAAGAGGAATGTTATAATTCCTGATAAAATGCCTTGAATTGTTTTGCCAAGTAAATATTTAATAAAACTAATTGATGTACTTCCAATTATGCTTAAAGTTTGAAAATGTATGCTCATTCCTCCAAACCCTATTAGAATTGAAGTTATAATTAGTTTTTGCAGCAATGGCATATTTGCCATTGCTATTTTGTTTACTCCATTTGTGACTTCAAGTAATCCTGTTATTAACGAAGTGGATGTTTCTGTATTTAGCCACGGAAGTGTTATAAATGAGAGAATTTTGCTTTGCTCTATTAAAGCAGATATTAGAGAAAATAAGATTATAAATCCACCTACCAAAAGAACGGTATCAATTGACTTTTTTATTGTATCATTTAGGGTATTTCCGATATCAGATAGCTTTATTGCCTTAAATTCTATTGGATAGCTGTTTCTCATTTCACTAATTTTTGGTTTAGTAAATCTAATAATGAAACCGACTAGTATTGCACTTAGATAGTGAGCTAAAAGTAGTAGTATTCCTATGTAAACACTTTTATATAAACCTATGCCGACAGCCCCTAGCATAAATAATGGTCCTGTGTTATTTACAAACATTATTAAATGGTTTGCATCATTCTTGGTTATTTCGTTTTTTGAAAGTAAATCTACAGTTACTTTTGCGCCTATTGGATAGCCGCCTGTCATCCCTAAAAAGACAGCTAGTATGGATATTCCAGGGAGCTTAAAGATTAATTTCATAATTGGAGAAAACATTTTTTGAAATAAAAATGGCAGTGCAGTTTTTTGAATTAAATCTGCTAAAATCATAAATGGAAAGAGAGATGGAATTATTATTGTTGCCCATAGTGTAAGTGCTGATTTTGTGGCGTTTATCATATTTGAAGGTGCAATTATACAAAATAGTACAAGTATTGATATAAAAATCGTAAATATGTATTTTTTCATAATTTTCTCTCCTTTACAGTTAATTTATATTGCAAATATTATAAAAAAATGACATACTATAAAAAGAGGTGTTTACAATGGGTATTCCTACAGTTGATGAGATAATAGAACGTGTTAATGTTTATTCAAAAACAAAAGATCATGAATTAATAAGAAAAGCATATGATTTTGCAAAAAAGGCTCACGAAGGTCAACTTCGTGAGTCTGGAGAACCTTTTTTTAAACATCCTGCAAAGGTTGCGCTTATTTTGACAAGCTTTGAACTTGATGATGCGTCTATTTGTGCCGGTTTACTTCATGATGTCATAGAAGATACGGATTATACGTATGATGATATAAAGAATGAATTTGGGGAGGAAATTGCGACATTAGTTAATGGTGTTACAAAGCTTGGAAAAATTCCTTACAATACTAAAGAAGAGCAACAGGCTGAGAATTTAAGAAAAATGTTTATGGCAATGGCAATGGATATTAGAGTTATATTCGTGAAACTTGCTGATAGACTTCATAATATGAAAACACTAGGATATACTGATAAGCAAAAGCAGATTGAAAAAGCGAAGGAAACACTTGAAATTTATGCGCCTTTGGCTCATAGACTAGGTATGTATTCTATTAAATGGGAACTTGAGGATTTATGTTTAAGATACATTGATCCGGATGCATATTATAAACTGGTTGAGGCTATTTCCCAACGCCGTAATGAAAGAGAAAAGTTTATAAAAGATATAATTGAGAAAATAAGAGAAAAGTTGGCTGAAGTAAATATTGAGGCTGATATAGAGGGGAGGCCTAAGCATTTTTACAGTATATACAGAAAAATGAAGGAACAAAACAAAGAAATTGACCAAATTTATGATTTGTTTGCACTTAGAGTTATTGTTAATTCGGTGAAGGACTGTTATGCTGTTTTAGGAATTGTTCATGAAATGTACAGACCTCTTCCGGGAAGATTTAAGGATTATATTGCTATGCCTAAAGCTAACGGATATCAGTCTTTACACACAACACTGGTTGGAAAAACTGGACATCCGTTTGAAATACAAATTAGAACTTGGGATATGCATAGGACTGCTGAATACGGACTTGCTGCACATTGGAAATATAAAGAGAAGACTACGGATAAGACAGATTCATTTGATGAAAAGATGAGTTGGATAAGACGTACTGTTGAGTGGCAAAAGGAAACTAAAGACGGAAAAGAGTTTTTAGATAGCTTAAAGTTAGATTTATTTAGTGATGATGTTTTTGTATTTTCGCCAAAAGGCGATGTTTACCAGCTTCCGGTACATTCTACTCCTATCGACTTTGCATATAGAGTTCATAGTGAAATCGGAAATAAGATGGTTGGAGCTAGAGTAAATGATAAGATGGTCCCGATTGGATATGAACTTCAAAACGGCGATGTGGTTGAAATCATTACTTCTTCGAATTCAAAAGGACCTAGTCGTGATTGGCTTAACATTGTAAAGAGTGCTAATGCACGTGCTAAGATGATACAATGGTTTAAGAAAGAAGGATATGAAGAAAACGTTGAAAGTGGTAAGGAAGTTGTTGAAAGAGAGTTAAAGAGACTTCGTTTACAATTTAATGATTTGTTTAAGCCTGAATGGGTAGATATTCTTCTAAAGAAATATACATTTAATAAATTAGACGATTGTTTTGCTGCAATTGGTTACGGAGCTATTCCTGTTGGAAAGATTATTGGAAGGCTTCGTGAAGAGTATGATAAAGAAAAGAAGACTGAGTTACCTCCTGAGGTTAATGTAAATACAAAGCAGGAGGAAGATAGAAAGGTTAGAAAAGCACCGCCTAGCGGAATTATTGTAAAGGGTATAGATAATTGCTTGGTAAGATTATCTAAATGTTGCAATCCGTTGCCCGGTGATGAAATTGTGGGATATATTACTAAGGGAAGAGGAGTTTCTGTTCATAGAAGCGATTGTCCAAATGTAACTAACTATACAGATGATATAAACAGATTAATTGATGTTGAGTGGTATAAAGCAAAGAATTCAGAATATGTTGCTGAAATAGAAGTTTTTGCAAATGATAGAAATGGATTGTTCGGAGAAGTTTCTGCGGCTGTTAACGATGCTAAAGGCAAGATAAATGCTATTAATGCACGTGTTACTCAGGAAAGAGTTGCGGTATTCCAACTTGAGGTTCAATTAACTGATATTGATCATTTAAACAAGGTAATTAAGGCTATAAGAAAAGTAGATAGCGTATATGAAGTTAGAAGAAAGAAGTAAGTAAAAAGGACACAAAAAACACAGTATATATAAATTATGCGATTTTACGCAGTTAACTTCAGCAAAGTTTATATATACTGTGTTTTATTATTTTCTACGGAAGTTCGGGCTATGAGTTAAAATTTTAGCTTATTTTACAGTGATTCAAGTAATTTTAATATTGATTGAGATTGCTTTTGAGCTTGTGCGAGCATAGCCATTGCGACTTGTGAAAGCATTGCCGATTTTGTGTAATTTATTATTTCTTCTGCCATGTCGGCGTCTCTTATTCTTGATTCTGCTGCGGTTAGATTTTCTTCTGTTGTGGCTAAGTTATTCATTGTGTATTCTAATCTATTTTGTGTTGCACCAAGTGTTGTTCTTTGTAGTGTTACTTTGTCTAATGCGTATTCGATGTTTTTTAATGTTTGGTCGGCAGCACTTCTAGTAGAAACATCTATTGAAAATCTTCCGTCGTCTTGGCTTAACCCTACCGAGGACATATCATCTATTGTTACAGATATTTGGTCGTATTCTGATGATGATGCACCTATTTGGAATATTGCAGGATTATCTGCGTTTAATGAGCCATCTAGTAAATTTTTTGAGTTAAATCTTGTTGTTTTTGCTATTCTGTCAATTTCATCTCTTAGCATTGCTAGTTCTGTATCTATTGCTGTTCTGTCAGATTCGGAAAGTACTCCTGTGTTTTGTGCTTTTATTACTAGTTCCTTCATTCTATGAAGGATATCAGTAGTTTGTTGCAAGGCACCTTCACCGGTTTGTAGCATAGAACAAGCATCTTGAACATTGTTTTGAGCTTGCTTGAGTCCCCGAATTTGTGAACGCATTCTTTCACTTATTGCGAGTCCGGAAGGGTCATCGGCGGCACTATTTATCCTAAGACCTGTACTAAGTCTTTTCATTGCTTTCTCCATATTTGCTTGGTTTGTTCTTAGTGCACTTAATGCAGAAGAATACATTGCCATAGAATTCATTCTCATAGTGTTTCGCCTCCTTCCTTGAAGACCTTTTCGCATCCTTGCGAAATTATTATATACTTATATATCGTCGCCTATTTATGTATACTTAACAACTTTTGCATATTTTCCCAACTACGTAGTTTAATTAATTGGCAGAGGATGATATTGGGTACTGACCAAAAGGGACAGGTCTTAGGTGTAGAAAACGCAGAATGTACTTGATGAGCGGATTGTGTGAACTTTATTTCTTGACCAAAAAGAACCGTCCCTAATGGTCATTTACTTTTGGTGTGTAATTTGATAATATAACGATAGATTATGAGGAGAGGAAGATTTTATGAGAGTTTTTGTTCAAAGGGTTAAATATGCGTCTGTGAAGGTGGATGGTGAGATAAAGGGTGAGATTAAGCAAGGGCTTTTGGCTTTTGTTGGTGTTAAGCAGGGAGATACTGACAAGGATTTAGAGTTTTGTGTTAATAAGCTTGTTGGACTTAGAATTTTTGAGGATGAAAATGAGAAGATGAATTTGTCTGTTAAAGATATTAATGGGGAGATTTTGATTATTTCTCAATTTACGTTATATGGCGAGACTAAAAAGGGGTTTAGGCCTAGCTTTATTATGGCTGAAGAACCGGTTAAGGCTAATGAGATGTATGAGAAATTTATTAAGAGAACTAAAGAAATGTCTAATCTTAAGGTGGCAAATGGTGTGTTTGGTGCTGATATGAAGGTCGAACTGCTAAATGACGGACCTGTTACTATTTTAATTGAAAGCTAAGGGGATAATTATGATTTGGCAAATTAAAGTTGGAGCAATCCATACAAATTGTTATATTATTTATGATAATGGTGAGGCTATTATTATTGATCCGGGATATCCTGATGAAAGAATTGCTGAGTTTATAGATGAAAATGGTTTGAAGGTAAAATTTATATATTTAACTCATTGTCATTTTGACCATATGTTAGGCGCTACTTGGCTTAAGGAAAAGTATAATGTGGATATTACTTGTCTTGATAAGGAGGAAGAAAATTTAAATAATTGTGATGTGAATTTATCTTTAAGAATGACCGGAAAGAAAGTAGAGATTAAGGCTGATAGGGTATTTTCTGAAAATGATGAGATTAAAGTTGGAAACTTAAGCTTTAGGGTTATACATACTCCGGGGCATACTTCTGGAAGTAGTTCTTTATATGGAGACGGGATTCTAATTTCTGGGGATACACTATTTAGTGATTGTTTTGGAAGATGTGATTTACCTACAAGCAATTTTAGTGCCATACTAAAGTCTGTGAGTGAAAAATTATATATACTTCCAAAGGATACAATAGTATATCCGGGGCATGGAGATACGACTACTATTGGAGACAGAATAATAGATGAGGGAGAAATGTGAATTGAAAAGTATTGTGTTAAAAGCACCTGCAAAGCTTAATTTGTTTTTGAATACGACTGGAAAAAGAGAGGATGGATACCATTTTATTGAGAGTGTTATGCAGACTATAGATTTATGTGATGAGGTTTCGATTCAGTTAACTGATGGGAATGAGATTTGTGTAACTTCTAATGATCAAGGTATTCCGCTTGATGAAGGAAATATCGTTAGTAAAATTGCTAGAAAAGTGGCTGAGTATAAAAATATAGAGTTTGGTTGTAAGATTCACATAGAAAAGAATATTCCGACTGGTGCAGGAATGGGTGGAGGTAGTTCTGACGGGGCGATTACTTTAATTGGACTAAATAAGTTACTTTCACTTAATTTATCTCATAAAGAACTTCTAAGGATTGCTGAAAGTGTAGGGGCAGATATACCGTTTTTACTTAGTGGTGGTACTGCCAAGGTTTTTGGAATAGGGGAAGATGTAAATAGTATAAGCCCACTTTGTAATTGCTATTTTGTAATTGTTAAGCCGGATGTAAGTATTGATACCAAAAATGCATATAAGATGTTAGATGAGGCTAAGATAAAAACTTCTAAAAATATGGAAGATATTATTTTGGCTATTAACAATAATTCCATAAAAGATGTTGGTAAAAACTTATATAATTGTTTTGAGGAAGTTGCGCCTAAGGAAATTAATGAAATAAAGATTATGCTAAATAGATGTGGAGCTATAAATAGCTTGATGACAGGAAGCGGGTCGGCTGTTTTTGGGCTGTTTTCTGATTTTGATTCGGCAGAACTGACAAGAAAAGCTTTGAATAAAATATATGATAAAGTATTTATTGCAAAACCTGTGGAGGGATACTAATATGGTTGGTACGATTATTGTTGCGGCGGGTAATTCTAGTAGAATGAACGGAGTTAACAAGCTTTTTGCAGATATAAACGGCAAGTGTGTTTTAGCTAGGACTTTAATTAATTTTGAGAAGTGTAAAAAAATTGATTATATAGTTATTGTGACACGAGAAGATATGCAAGTTGAAGTGAAAAATGTTATAAATAAGTATTCTATAAAAAAGGTGTTAGATGTTGTTATAGGCGGTGCTACACGTCAAGAGTCAGTGAGCAATGGAATTAGAGTATGCCCGACTGATACGGAAATTATCGCAATACATGATGGAGCAAGACCTTTTATAAATAACGAGTTAATTGAAAATATTATAGAAAATTGCAAAGTTTATGGAGCGTCAATTCCTGGAGTTAAGGTTAAGGATACGGTCAAAGTTATGAATGACGGATTTGTTAAAGATACACCGAATAGGGAGACTTTATTTAATATCCAAACTCCACAAGTTTTTAATTTTAAATTATATAAAGCTGCATTAGATAACGCAATAAAGAACAATATTTCTTTTACTGATGATAGTCAGCTTTTTGAAACTATTGGGGAAAAGGTTTTTATAACTCCGGGAGATTACAGAAACATAAAAATAACTACAATAGAAGATATGGAAATAGCAAAAGCTTTTGCAACTTCTTTTGAAATGGAGGGCAAAAATGAAAATTAGAATAGGTCATGGATATGATGTACATAAATTGGTGGAGAATAGAAAGCTTATTTTGGGCGGAGTAGAAATTCCGTATAAGTATGGACTACTGGGTCATTCGGATGCTGATGTTTTAGTACATTCTATTATGGATGCAATATTAGGTGCGATGGGAAAAGGCGATATAGGAAGGCTTTTTCCTGATACAGATGATAAATACAAGGATATAGATAGTTTAATTTTGCTTGAGCGAGTTATAAGCATTATGGAAAATGAAAAATACAGTATAGGTAACATCGATTGTACAATTATTGCCCAAAAGCCTAAACTTTCAACATTTGTTACACAAATGTCACAAAATATTGCAAGGGTTTGTAAAACAAATGAAGAAAATATAAATATAAAGGCGACTACTGAAGAGGGGTTAGGCTTTACCGGTTCGTGTGAAGGAATTGCCGTTCATTCAGTATGTTTATTGGTATAATTTTAGGAGGTTACTAATGAAAAAGTTTGTTGTATGTTTGTTTTTTTCGTTATGTTGCATGTTTAATATAGCTTTTGCATATAAAATGCCGAGCAAGGTTAGAATCGGTCTTAGTTACGGTAGTAATGCGTTATCTTCTTTTACTTTAACTGCACCGTCAGGTATAGAGGTTGAAGGTGTTGGGAAAATGACCGGAGAGGTTACTTTTGCAAAGAGTGGAAGTAATAAGTTATCTATCAGCAATTCTTCTAAAACTAAGACTTGTACAGTAGATAAGGATGATGGGTTAACTGTGACTCCGGTAGATGAAGATGAGTTTATTGCTTTTAACGGCAAACAGTATAGAGGCAATTTTGTTATTTATAGGTTTTCAGATAGTGATATTACAGTTATTAATGTCTTAGGAGTAGAGGAATATTTATATGGTGTTGTTCCTAGAGAAATTGCGACAGGTCATCCAATGGAAGCTTTAAAGGCACAGGCTGTTGCTGCTAGAACTTATACATGCAAGACTTTGGGAAAGTATGAAAAATGGAAGTTTGATATGACAAATACTACTGCTGACCAGTCGTATGGCGGTGTGGCTGTTGAATGTGAAGATACTACGAAGGCTGTTAATTCTACAAAGAGAAGAATTGTTACTTATGATGGTGAGCCTATTACTACATACTACTTTTCTACAAGTAGTGGCTGGACAGAGAGTTCCGAAAATGTTTGGGTTACTGCTTATCCGTATTTAGTAGCGGTAGAGGATAAATATCAGCCGGATAACTTAACATATTCAAATTGGTCTGTTACTTTTACAGCCAAAAAATTAAAAGAGATTTTGGCTAACAAGTCTATTAAAATAGGCGATATAATCGGGTTAAATACTGTTGAAAAATCCGACAGTAATGGCGTACTTAAACTTGAATTTGTTGGGACTAATGATACATATTCAGTAACTAAAGAGACTTCTAGAAGTGTTTTTGGTACAAGTGATGTAAGAAGCCAATTTTATGATGTTATATCGGATAATGCAGTTACTGCATATAATTTGGACGAAGAAACTGCTACTAAGTCGATAGTTGAGTTTAAAGTAGCAACAGATAATGGAGCTAAAAAGATTAATTCTAACTTGGATGAAGTTTCGGTTATCGGTAAAGATGGTACAAAAACTTATTCTCGTGTTCCTACAGAATATACTATATCTGGTAAAGGGTGGGGGCATGGTGTTGGAATGAGCCAAAATGGAGCTATTGGTATGGCTAAGGCCGGATTTGATTATGATGAAATTTTAACTTGGTACTATACAGGAACAAAAATTACTAGAGCAAAAAAATAGATGTTATTTTCTGCATTTCGTAATATAATTATCATATAAAGTTTTTTGTTGAGGAGAGATAATTTTGTATAATGAATTGACTGAGATTTTATCTAAAGAGTCTAAAATACTATTTGATGAGCCAATGACAAAGCATACTACTTTTAAAATCGGTGGGAATGCTGACTGTTTTGTGGTTGCGAATGTGTATGAAGATTTGATTAAAGCGATAGAGTTTGCTAAAAGTAATAATATTCCGATTATGGTTATAGGTAATGGTAGTAATTTGCTTGTTTCGGATAAAGGTATTAGAGGTATTGTTGTTAAATTGGGCAGTTTCTCTAATGAAGTTAATTGTGAAGGAAGTGTAGTTACGGCGTGGGCTGGCGCGAGTTTGAGTGCTGTTACTCAGGAAGCGTTAAAAAATAGTCTTACCGGAATTGAATGGGCTTTTGGTATTCCGGGTACTGTGGGCGGTGCTGTTTTTATGAATGCCGGTGCTTATGATGGTACTATGAGCGATGTAATTATTGAGACTACATATTTAGATGAGGGTCTTAACTTATGTACGCTAAGTAAGGAATTGCATGAGTTTGATTATAGAAAAAGTGCTTTTAGCTTGGGCAAGGTCAAGGGTATAATTATTAAGACTAAGATGCTTTTGGAACTGGGAGATAGGGAAGAAATTTGGAACAAGATGAGAAAGTGCATGGCTGCCAGAATAGATAAACAACCGCTTAATATGCCGAGTGCTGGTAGTGTTTTTAAGCGACCGAAGGATCATTATGTTGGAAAGATGGTGGAAGAGTTAGGGCTTAAGGGATTTGCGGTTGGAGGAGCTAAGGTTTCTGAAAAGCATGGCGGTTTTATTATTAATAACGGTAATGCGACTGCTGATGATGTTAAAAAGTTAATTGAGTATATTAAGTTTAGAGTTAAAGACAGATATAATGTTGAACTAGAAACTGAAATAAAGGAGGTAGGAGAATGAGGTTAGTTATTGTTACAGGTGTGTCTGGAGCCGGTAAGAGCCAGGCTGTAAAGACTTTGGAAGATATGGATTTCTTTTGCGTGGATAATTTACCACCTATGATTATTCCTAAATTTTTAGAGATGTGTAAGATGTCGGAAGATAAAATTGAGAATATTGCTATAGTTATGGATATTCGTGCCGGAAAGCTTTTCGAAAGCACGTCTGCGGCACTTGCTGCGATTGAAGATGCAGGGTATTCGTATGAGATTTTATTTTTGGATGCTTCAAATGAGACTTTGATTAAGAGGTACAAGACTACTAGAAGACGTCATCCTCTTGCACCTAACGATAGGATTGAGGTTGGAATTGAAAGGGAAAGAGAAAAATTGTCTGCGATAAAGCAGAGAGCTAAGTATGTTATTGATACTTCTAATTTGACTCCTAAAAAGCTTAGTGAATCTCTTCTTAGCATTTTTGAGTATGGAAAGGTTTTTCAAGAATTATTTATTGGGGTTACATCGTTTGGTTTTAAAAATGGTGTGCCGAGCGATGTAGACTTAGTTTTTGATGCAAGATTTTTACCTAATCCGTATCATGTGGAGGAGCTAAGAGAGTTTACTGGTAAGGATGAGAGAATAAAGGATTATGTTATGAGTTTCCCTGAAACGTCTATTCTTTTGGACAAGATTATGGATTATCTTGAGTTTGTTATTCCTGAGTATATTAAAGAGGGAAGAATACAGCTTATTGTCGGAATTGGTTGTACCGGTGGAAAGCACAGGTCTGTTGTTTTAGCTGAAGAGATAACTAGAAGATTACAAGCAAACGGGCATAGAGCGAAAATTTCACATAGAGATATAGGAAAAGAATA
>CAKSUD010000006.1 GCA_934500865.1 uncultured Clostridia bacterium
GAAATGGCAAAAATTGTATCGTAAAATTTTATGAATCATTTATAAAAAAGTGCGACACTTATTATTGCAATTTATAAGTGAATAATAATGCAAAGATACATATTGACAAAATATGCTTTACTTTGGTAGAATATCCATATTGATAACAAAGACTTTGAACAAGAGGAGTAAATTGAAATAGGTTAGTAGAAATGAAAAGTCACCGGCTGAAAGCTTTTCTTAACAATATCAATTGAAGGTAGCTTGGGAGTTGCATTTTTGAAAGTTTAGTAGAAAATGACGTGCATACGCGTTAAGTATTTAAGACAATGAGAAATTATTGTGAATTAAGGTGGTACCACGAGCAGTTCGTCCTTTTACAGGATGGACTGTTTTTTTGTAGAAAGGGGAGTTTTTTATGGGTAAAGGAACACTTAATGATAAGTACATACCTAAGGATTTTGAAGAAAAACTATATAAAAAATGGGAGGAGAATGGCTACTTTAAGGCTAAAGTAGATAAGAGTAAAGAACCATTTACTATTGTTATGCCACCTCCAAACATAACCGGTAAGTTACACATGGGACACGCATTAGATAACACACTTCAAGATATCTTAATTAGATTTAAGAGAATGATGGGTTACAATGCTCTTTGGGTCCCTGGAACTGACCATGCTGCTATTGCGACAGAGGCTAAGATTGTTGAGGCTCTTAAAAAAGAGGGAATAAAGAAAGAGGATTTAACAAGAGAGCAATTTTTAGAAAAAGCTTGGGAATGGAAAAAGGAATACGGTGGAACTATTGTAAAACAACTTAGAAAAATCGGATGTTCTTGTGACTGGGACAGAGAAAGATTTACAATGGATGAAGGATTATCTGAGGCTGTTCTAAAAGTATTTGTTGATTTATATAACAAAGGACTTATTTATAAGGGTAAGAGAATGACTAACTGGTGTCCATGTTGCAAAACTGCTATTTCTGATGCTGAGGTTGAGTTTGAAGAAGAAGCAAGTCATTTATGGCACATAAGATATTCTTCTAAGGATGGCAAGTATAGCGTTGTTGTTGCTACAACAAGACCGGAAACTATGCTTGGAGATACTGCTGTTGCAGTTCATCCTGATGATGAAAGATATAAAGACTTAATAGGTAAAACAGTTGTACTTCCTTTAGTTAATAAAGAGATCCCAATAGTTGCAGATGATTTTGTTGAAAAAGAATTTGGAACAGGCGCAGTAAAAATTACTCCTGCTCACGACCCTAACGACTATGCAACAGCATTAAGACATAACTTAGAGATTATTAATGTGTTTGATGATGAAGCAAAAATGCTTGATATTGTTCCTAAGTATAAGGGAATGGACACATTAACGGCAAGAGAAGAAATTGTAAAAGACTTAGAAAAAGAGGGAGTTTTAGTTAAGATAGAAGACTATGCACATAACGTAGGAAAATGTTATAGATGTCATAGTACAATAGAGCCTAAGCCTTCTGAACAATGGTTTGTAAAAATGGAACCTTTAGCAAAGCCTGCAATAGAGGCTGTTAAAGAAGGAAAGACAAAATTTGTGCCTGAGAGATTTGCTAAGACTTATTACAATTGGATGGAAAACATTCAAGATTGGTGCATCTCAAGGCAAATTTGGTGGGGACATAGAATACCGGCATACTATTGTAATGAATGTGGAGAAACTATGGTTTTGGCAACTGCACCGGAAAAGTGCACAAAGTGCGGTAGTACAAATTTACGTCAAGATGAGGACACATTAGATACTTGGTTTAGTTCTGCATTATGGCCGTTTTCTACATTAGGATATCCAAAGGAAACAGAAGACTTAAAATATTTCTATCCTACAAGTACATTAGTTACAGGATACGATATTATTTTCTTCTGGGTTGCAAGAATGATATTCTCAGCTATTGAGCATACCGGAGAAGTTCCGTTTAATACAGTATTTATTCACGGTATTGTAAGGGATAGTCTAGGCAGAAAAATGTCTAAGTCACTTGGAAATGGTATTGACCCACTTGAAGTTATTGACCAATACGGAACAGATGCACTAAGATTCTCATTAGTTCTTAATACTTCGCCTGGAAATGATTTGAGATATATGCCTGAGAAGATTGAGGCTGCTGGAAACTTTGCAAATAAGATATGGAATGCTTCTAAATTCGTTTTAATGAATTTGACTCGTGATGAAGAAATATTTAATTATGATATAAACAAGCTTAAGATTGAAGATAAATGGATTTTAAGCAAGTTAAACAAGACTATTCGTGAAGTTACTGAAAATATTAATAACTACGATTTAGGTGTTGCACTACAAAAGATTTATGACTTTATTTGGGACGAATTTTGCGATTGGTATATAGAGATGGTAAAACCAAGATTATATGATGCAGAAAATCCAACAAGGCTTGAGGCAGAGTTTACATTGAACTATGTTTTAACTTGTGCACTTAAATTATTACATCCATTTATGCCGTTTGTTACTGAAGAAATATATACAAAGCTTATTGGTGCTGAAAAGACAATAATGCTTACAGATTGGCCAAAGGCAGAAGAAAAGTTTGATTTTAATACTGAAGAGGAACAAGTCGAAGTATTAAAGCAAATTATTACAAGCATTAGAAATGCTCGTGCAAATATGAACATCCATCCTGCAAAGAAATCTCAAATTATATTTGTTACTGAGACTTTTGATAATGCTATAAAAGATGGAGATGCTTTTATAAAGAAACTTGGATTTGGAGAAGAGATTATTGTAACTAAAGTTAAGGAGAATATCCCTGAAAATGCATTGTCTGTTACTGCTCCTGGAGTAGAGGCATATATTCCTTTAGCTGAGCTAATAGATAAAGAAGCAGAACTTGCGAGACTTAATAAAGAGAAAGAAAAGGCAACTGCTGAATTTGATAAATTAAGCACAATGCTAAATAATCAAGGATTTGTTACAAAAGCACCTGAAGCTAAGGTTAACGAGATTAGAAACAGATGTGAAGAGCTAAAAGCTATTTTAGGCAACATTGAAAAGAGTATGGAAGATCTAAAGTAAAGGAGATTACTTAATGGATAAAATCACACTTTTGTGTTTGTCGCAGTTTATAGAAAAGTTTAACACAAATGAGTCGGTGACACTGTTTGATACTGTTCAAGAAGTATCCGGTTGGCTTGCCGGGAGTGTAAAAATTATAGGCGAGCTTAATAGTTTTAATGGTGTGGAACGTGAACTGATAAGTGTTGCTGAGGCAATAGTCCAAGGGAAAAGTGTTACGGGCCGTTTGTGTTATAACTTAAAACAGGCATTGATTAATATGCAAGATGAAATGGTAAATAAATTTGATGTGGCTATCTTTGTTACTGATAAGGTTAAATTAAAGTTTAATAAAGATGTAAAGGTTATTGCTATTCAAAATGAGTATGATTGTATTGATACTGCTTATGGAATGAAGAATGAGCTTAAGTATTTAATTTATAAAAAGGGCGAAGCGGTAAGTGAAGAGCTAATGAATGCAGTGGATATTGTGTTGGATTTGGAGGAGCTTATTGGAGCGGTAAGTGAATGTTATCCTATAGATATTTTTACATATGACAGATTATACTTAAATGCAAAGCTAAACCGAATAAAGGAACAACAAAGTGAGATTTTAATTACCGGGTCTAGTTATGCTATGGTAGGCTTACTAGAAGATGAAATGCCAAAATCAGCATCTAATGTTGCTGTAAATGCTCAAGATTTATACTATTCATTACTTTCTGTTAAGGAGGCAATTAAACGCTCATCTAAGTTGGAAACAATAGTTATGCCGATTTCGTATTACTTCTTTTTCACGAATATGGCGAATAAGCCGTCTGATTATATGCAGAATGTTTTAAGCAAGGTTAATTATCCTGTGTACAACAATTTACATGGATATACTGGAAAATTATTGCCACTTTATAATAAGGTGATGAAGTCTCCTCTATATGAAAGATTAGTAAATTTTGAAGAAGTAAGAGATATGTATTATGGGGCCGTAAAAAGAGATTTAGAGAATTTACCGTATTATAATCCTATTAATGTGCGACCTACCGGTGGCTTACTTAGCTATGATTTTAAGGAAAAAAGCGATGAACAGAATTTTGCAAGTGCGAAGGTACGTGCTAATGCACACAACTCTATATTTGATGTTGATAAAGGAGTGGCGAACCAAAAGCTGTTAGACAGATTTTTGGATAATATGGAGGAGCTAGGGAAAAGAGTTATATTTTTTATTCCGCCTACTACTAAGTTTTATAAGAAATGGGTTTTACCCGAAATGGTGCAGGTATATAATAAGCTGGTAATGGACACGGTAAATAATCATAAGTGTTGCACGCTTATTGATTTATTCAACTCCGAGTATTTTTCAGAGGCTGATTTTCAAGATTATGACCATTTAAACTCAAATGGTGCTAAGAAGTTATCTAAGATAATTGCTGAAGCTATAGGAGGGGAATAGAGATGTCAATGGACGAAAAACTTGAATTTATAGAAAAAATTTTACATGAGCCAAAATTTTCTCTACAAGAAGCAACTGAGTTAAATTCGCTTAATGGTTGGGAATCGCTTAATATAGTAAATCTTGAGATGGAGCTAATAGCTAAAGGTGTGAGCATAGATGAGGCTCAACTTAAGAGTTGTAAAACTGTAGGGGAAATTTGCAGATTGTTTTAATTTCGCCAGTAAAAGCTATAGCACATAAGTTTATATACACATTAAGAAGAGACTGTTAAATTAATCATTAACAGTTTCTTTTGTATTTTAAAGTCATATTTATTGTCGAAATATGTTACTTTTTGTAAACTTTTAGATTTAAATACTTTATCAAATGGTGTTGACTAATGACGAATTATGAATTAAAATGAAATAAAGATGGGACCGGAGAAAGAAGAAAAAATATGGATAAAAATATATGGGAGAGATTTGTAAAGGAAATTAAACTATGTGAGGAAGGAACTGAATACATAGTTGATAGTGAAGCGACTATACATAATAAGCATGATAGAGGATATAAATCTTTACTAAGTATAAAGAAAAACTTTATAGATTTTATAAAAACTTTTGTAAAAGACGAAGTGGGAAAAGAAATAGTTGAGGAAGATGTAACTTTATTAGATAAAGAATTTATAACCTCGAATTTTGGTAAGCGTGAATCTGATTTAATATATGAAATAAAATCAAGCAATAAAAATATCTATTTTATACTTATTGAATTACAAAGAAAAGTAGATATGACTATGAGTTATAGAATTTTAAATTATATGGTTGAGATATGGAGGAAATGGGAATTAAGTAGGGATAAAAATGAGAAGTTTGTATTGCCTAAAATAATACCATGTGTATTATATAACGGAAAAAGCAAATGGAATGCGCCTTTGGAATTAAAGTATTTATATGATGACACAAAAGGCGAGTATTTACTAAATTATAAATATATACTTATTGATGTTTATCGATACACAGAAGAAGAGTTACTTAGTTTTGGAAATATAATAAGTTCTGCATTCTATTTGGATACGGCAAGTAAAGCCAATATGGAATATAGGTTAAATAAATTGGGGGAGAGACTAAAAAAATCTAGAGATAGTGAAATTGAGCAATTTGTAAATTGGGCTGTAAATATACTGGTGCTAGATGAAAATAAACAAAAAATCATACGAGAAAAAATTATAAAGGAGGACGATGAAATGGGAAACTTAGCTCGAATAGGAAGAGAAATTTTTAATGATGGATTATGCCAAGGCCGAAAAGAGAGCAAAATATCTTTAATTCAAAAGGTCTTGGCTAAAAAATTAAATTCTTTTCCATCACAACAAATTTTACTAAAATTAAATATGGCATCTATTGAAGAATTGGAGAAAATAGTGGATAAGATATTTGAAATAGAATCGTGGAGTGAAGTTGAAAGTATATTGGAGTCAAATGTATAAAGATAATATAGAAAAGAGTCATAGAAAATATGGCTCTTTTGTCATTTTAAAGTCACATTGTTTCTATATAATTCAAAGCATAAAGGAGGAAGAAGTATGGAAATTCTAAGAGTTGAAAATCTATGTAAGACATATGGAAAAGGGGAAAATACAGTAAAGGCAGTAGATAACGTATCTTTTTCAGTAGAAAAGGGTGAGTTTGTTGCGATAATAGGTGCGAGCGGTAGTGGTAAATCTACATTGCTTCATTTACTTGGCGGAGTAGATAGACCAACTTCGGGAAAAGTTTTTATTGACGGGAAAGATATTTATTCGTTAAATGACGATAACCTAGCTATTTTTAGAAGACGTCAAATAGGACTTATTTATCAATTTTATAACTTAATACCTATTTTGAATGTAGTAGAAAACATCACATTGCCTTGTGAACTAGATGGTGAAAAGGCTGATGAAAAACACTTGGCTGAGTTGCTTAAAACATTAGGACTTGAAAATAGGAGATTACATTTACCAAACGAATTATCCGGTGGTCAACAGCAAAGAGTTTCTATTGGCCGTGCTATGATAAATAATCCTGCAATAATGCTTGCAGATGAGCCAACGGGAAATCTAGATTCAAAATCAAGTGAGGAAATTATTTCATTATTAAAACTTTCAAATAAGAAGTTTAACCAGACTCTTATTGTTATTACACATGACTTAGACATAGCTAAACAGGCAGATAGAGTGATTACAATTGAAGACGGTAAAATTTTAAGAGATGAAAGGAACTAAGTAAGATGAATATATTGAAAAAATTTACTATAAGGAATTTAAGGCTAAATAGAAAAAGGACAATAGTTACAATAATTGGTATAATGTTGTCTACTTCTCTTATTTGTGGTGTTATGAGTCTTGTATCCAGTTTCCAGCAAACTCTTATCAATGAGGTGAAGGAAAGTGTTGGAACATACCATACAAGGTTCTTTGATGTGCCTAGTGATGAGCTTAAATACATAGAGGATAATGTTAAGGTAGAGTCATATTTTTTAACTCATAGAATAGGTTTTGCTAAATTAGAAGGTTCTAAGAATAAGTATAAACCGTATTTGTGTGTAGATGAATATGATGAAAATGCTTTATTAAATAATGCTGTTATATTGACTGAGGGAAGATTGCCTAAAAACTCTAGTGAACTTGTGATTTCTGAACACATTAAGGATAATGCAAGGGTTAGGTTTAATATTGGTGATAAAATAACGTTAAACGTTGGAGAGCGTGTGACTGGCGATGGATATAAGGCTAGTAGAACACAGAATTATAATCCGGAAGACCCAGAAAGCATAGAAAATGCAATTCAAAAAACTTATACAGTAGTCGGAATAATGGAAAGACCGGATTATTCTATTGAAGGTTACTCATTCCCAGGATATACCGTTATAACATACATGGATAAAGTGGGGGATAATGCAGATATATCCGTAATGTATAAGAATCCTAGAGAGTATAAAGAAAATAATAAAGCTTTAAATTTAGATGGAAAATATGAACAATTTGTAAATGCTGAGTTACTTAGATTTCAAGGTGTACTAAGTAATGGTGCTATGCGTACTGTTGTTGGAATTGCTTCAATTGTTATGTTCATAATAGTTGTTAGTAGCGTATTTGTAATAAGAAACAGTTTCAGTATTTCTGTTGCTGAGAAAAATAGACAATATGGTATGCTTTCTAGCATAGGTGCAACCAAAAAACAAATTAAACGAAGTGTAGTTTTTGAAGGAATTGTTATTGGGCTAATTGCTGTGCCACTAGGAATAATTTGTGGAGTGGTAGCAATAATCATTCTTCTTCAAATTGTGAATTACTTACTCGCCGATAACTTAGGAAGGTTCCATTTTGTATATAATTTACCAGTTGTACCTATGTTAATCGCAGTCGCGATTTCATTCTTAACGATATATTTGTCATGCTTAATTCCGGCAAGAAGGGCTTCAAAGATTTCTCCTATTGAAGCTATAAGGGGAAATAATGATGTAAAAATAAAGGCAAAGAAACTAAAAGTACCTGGCTATATAAGCAAAATATTTGGTATTGGAGGAGTAATAGCTAGTAAGAATTTAAAGAGAAATAAACGTAAATATAGAACTACGGTTGTTTCAATAGTTATAAGCATAGTTATATTTATATCATTGTTCTCGTTTATATATTATGGAGATACAATCTCAAATGTATATTATACTGAAATGAAGTACAATACGGCTATATTCTTAAATAATGTTAATTATGCTCAAAGTAATAACTCACTAGATAAAGTTATTAAATTGGCGAATACAGATGATATGTCATATTTCTATTCTGATGAAGCTAAAATGGATCAAAAGTATTATAGTGAATATGGAAACAAAAGGCTTGAAAATGATTATGTTGAACCGTACATTACAGTTTTTGCATTTAATAATGAATATTTCAAGAAATTCTTAAAGGAGATTGGTGTTTCGGAGAATGACTATAAGTCCGGCATTATTTTGGTGGATGATTTTATAGAAGAGGACGAAAGTGGAAAGAAAACATTTTATAACATTTATGATATAAAATCAGGGGATATAATAGATTTGGAAATTCCAGGGAAAACAGGAAACCAAGTAAAAGTGCTTAAGAAAACGGATAAAAGACCTATGGGATTGGAAAAATCATATTCCGAAACAGGAATGATTTTTGTATCTATGGATTTTATTGATAATATTAATGAATATTCAGATTTAAGGATGTATGTAAATTCTAATAATCCAACATATCTAGAAAATTCATTGAATGATCTTATAGAGAATGATGACACATACATGGATATGACGGTTATTAACTATGAAAAGTGGGCCGAAAATGAAAACAGAATGGTATTAGTTATTTCTATTTTCTTATATGGATTTATTACTGTTATTACATTAATCGGAGTTACTAATATATTTAATACAATTACAACAAATATGATTTTAAGAAGTAAAGAATTTGCAATGTTAAAATCGGTTGGAATGACTACTAATGAGTTTAATAAGATGATTAGACTTGAAAATATAATGTATGGAGTAAAATCGCTTTTGATAGGTATACCAATAGGAATACTTGGTTCATATCTCATATATTCCTCTTATGCAAGTAGTATTGATGCAGGATATGTTTTACCACTTAAGGCTATATTAATTTGTATTGTATTTGTATTTATAATTGTTGGAATAACTATGAAATATTCACTCAATAAAATAAATAATCAAAACATTATAGACACAATAAGAAATGACAATATCTAGAAATATTGACAAGTAGATATAGTAAGCTTAGTATATTATCATAAGTGATGCGAAAAGACACAGTATATATAAATTACGCTCTACATGACATCGTAAAGTCGCTATATATACTGTGTCTTTTATTTTACAATAAGGAGAACGATTATGAAAAAAATACTTATAGTAGAAGATAATGAAGTCATAGTAAAGGGGTTAAAGTATTTATTGACACAAGAGAATTTTGAAGTTAAAACCTGTGGAAATGTAAATGATGCGAAAAACTCTATATCGAGTGAAATGTTCGACTTGATTATTTTAGATATTACATTACCTGACGGAAATGGATTTGAACTTTGTAAATATATAAAGGCGGTTAACGATACCCCGGTCATCTTCCTTACTGCGAAAGATGAGGAAAAAGATGTGGTAAAGGGATTAGATACCGGAGCAGATGATTATATAGTAAAACCTTTTAGAAACAGAGAACTTGTTTCAAGAATTAATGTTATTTTAAGAAGGTTTGAAAGCGGGAATAAACTTGAGTGCGGAGAGGTTAGTATTGATACTGAGGCTACAAAAGTATTTGTTAACGGAGTCGAAGTTAATTTTACGGCACTTGAGTATAGGATTTTACTACTACTATATAGCAATTTTAATAAGACTATAACACGAGAACAAATTTTAGATAAAATTTGGGATGTAGCAGGTAATTTCGTAAATGACAATACTCTGACGGTATATATAAAAAGGGTAAGAGCGAAACTTGGAGAATATGACAACATAAAGACTGTTAAAGGAATCGGATATAGAGTGGACAAGTGAGGTATGGAGAATGATTTTTTTTAAGAGAAATAGTTGGAAGCGGATAGTACTTATATCGGTTATTATAATTTGCTTATTTGTAATGCTTTTTGCATTTGTGAACAAGTGGCAACAGGGCAACAATAATAGGGCTATTAACAGTCGCATAAGTGGAATAATTGAAGGAATCAATAAGAAATATTTGGACGTTTCGGAGGATGAGATACTAGAAATATTAAAAAGCGCTGGAGATATTGAGGATAATTTTATTTCTAAATATGGATATGATGAGAAAAGTACTATTATTGAAGCATATGGTACAGAAACCATTAAACAATTGATTATAAATACTTTGATATTAATAGCTTTTGGTGCAACACTAATAATTGCTTTTGCTATTTACATATCAAATCAGAATAAGAAGATTGATGAAATCAAAAAATACATTAATGCAGTTAGCAACAAAGATTATTCATTAGATATTTCTGATAATGGTGAGGACGAATTATCTAAGCTTAGAAACGAATTGTATAAAATAACGGTAATGCTTAAGGAGTCTGCCGAGATAAGTATAAAAGAAAAAGCACAACTGAGTGATTCGATTGCGGATATTTCTCACCAAATAAAAACACCAATCACTTCGATTAGAATAATGTTAGACAACATAAAGGAAAATCCTCAAATGGACGAAGCAACCAAAAATGAGTTTATAAATGATATAAGCAATCAAGTAGATTGGATTAGTTCGCTTGTTATCTCGTTACTTAAACTAGCCAGACTAGATGCGGGAGTTATTGAATTAAATAGGCAAGAGATAAAGGTGGAGGAGCTTGTTCAAAATGTAGTTAGGAATTTAGCTATCCTATTAGAAGTAAAAAATGTGAGTGCTGAGGTTAATATACCGGACGGTGCTACTTTCTTGGGAGATTATAATTGGGAGCTTGAGGCTTTAACTAATATTGTTAAGAACTCGATTGAACATAGTAGGGAAAATTCAAAAATATATATAATAGCCGAAAGTAATAACTTTTTCTTGAAAATAATTGTGAAAGATGAGGGGAGCGGAATATTAAAGGAAGATATTAAGCATATATTTGATAGATTTTATAAAAGTAAAAATAGCAGTGAAGGCAGTATAGGAATAGGACTATCTTTGGCCAAAAGTATTATAGAGAAAGATAATGGGTATATAGAAGTGACTTCCGAACTAGAAAAAGGTACAGAGTTTGAAATTAAATATATGCGAGGTTGATTACATAAATTCTCCTTAAAATGTTGAAAAAAATGTCAATATTGAGTATAATATGTGTTGAAAAAATTAAGGGGGAAGATATATGGAAGAAGTTATTGAAACATTTGCAGAAGTTAAAACGTCAATTTTAACTCAATTAGGTCTTACAACCGTTTCTAATGTTGTACCTGCATTAATATTCTTTTTAATAGCATTAATAGCCATAAAGATTATTATGAGAATCGTAGGCAATGGAATTAAGAGAATAGAGGGTGAGAAAACCTTACATACTTTTATAACATCTGCAATTAAAATATTATTATATGCAATTACGCTAATTATTGTTCTTGGGATTTTAGGTATTCCTATAACATCATTAGTAGCTGTATTGAGTGTTGCAGGTTTAGCACTTTCTTTAGCAGTTCAAGGCTCATTATCAAATTTGGCCGGTGGAATAACGATTTTAGCTACAAAGCCGTTTAAGGTTGATGATTTTGTTGAAGTAGGTGGGGTTAGCGGAACTGTTGTTGATATAGGGCTATTCTATACAAAATTATGTACTTCTGATAAGAAGGATATTTTTATACCGAATGGAAGTATATCAAGTAGCACTATTGTTAATTACAGTAGTGAGCCAAATAGAAAACTAGTGCTTAAATTTACAGCTTCATATGATGCACCTATCGAGACAGTAAAAGAAGCTTTAATGGAAGTTATAAAGGCAGATAAGAGAATATTGGGTGACCCGGCTCCATTCGTTAATGTTTCAGCATATCTAGATAGTTCTATTGAGTATATGATGGCAATATGGGTTAAAAATTCAGAATACTGGGATGTTAACTGGGCTGTAATTGAAAATGTAAAGCACTCTTTTGATAAACATGGTGTAGAGATGTCGTATAATCACATAAATGTTCATATGTTGGACAAGTAAAATTAAAAGTGATACAATAAAATAAATAAACAAAAGAAAAAGGGTGATAGGCTATGAAAGAAAATCAAAAGAAAACATTGGTTAGGATAATTGCCTTAATAATTATATTGGCATTTATCGCTACCGGAGTAGGTATTGCCGGTTTTTCAACATCTATGTTTTGGAATTAGTATCTAAAAAGGGCAAAGTTGGGGAAAAAAGAAGATTTTTTCGCTTGACAATGCCCTTTTGACTTGTTAAAATGAAGCTGAGAGATTTCACAACGAAGAGAGGTGCCAAAAAATGTCTCAGTCCAATATTGAAAATTTGCAAAATAACCAAATTGCAGATGAACAATTACTTCTTCAAATAAAAGGTGGAGATGGAGTTGCTTTGGATCAACTTATAAATAAATATAAGAACTTCGTTAGAGCCAAGGCAAAAACTTATTTTTTGGTCGGTGCTGATAAAGAAGATATAGTCCAAGAAGGAATGATAGGTCTTTTTAAGGCTATTAGAGATTTTAAAGATGATAAATTGGTATCATTTAAATCATTTGCTGAAATTTGTGTAACTCGTCAAATAATAACAGCAATAAAAACAGCCACCAGGCAAAAGCATATGCCTCTTAATTCATATGTTTCATTAAACAAGCCTGTATTCGAAGATGATGGTGAGAGAACTCTTATGGAAACGATTAACCATGATACGGTTTCTGATCCTGAAATGCTTTTTATTAGCAAAGAAGAACTAAATAGAATTGAAGGCAAGATTAATGAGATATTAAGCCCACTAGAGCTTGAAGTGTTACATTTTTATTTACAAGGTAAATCATATCAACAGATTGCAGTTATTTTAAATAAAGAAGTGAAATCTATTGACAATGCTTTGCAAAGAGTGAAGAAGAAAATAGAAAAATTTTTAGTAGAAAGTAATTACGAAAAAATATAGGCCAAAAAGGTGCTTCCTAACAGTACAGAAGTACCTTTTATATGTGTTTTTTGTTTGCCAATATATAGTAAGTGAGGAATATATTTTTAAATATTTTTCCGTAAGTACTTGCATTTTTTGTTTTTTTACTCTATAATATAGCATATGCGCTCATAGCTCAATTGGATAGAGCGTTTGACTACGGATCAAAAGGCTAGGGGTTCAACTCCTCTTGGGCGCGCCAAACATAATTTCATTACAAGAAACGAGTTTTGAAATTAAGTTGTTCTATACAAAGAACTCAAGTTAGTAAAATACGTTTCAAAAATATACATCAGTATATTTAAGGGGGTGCAGGGATAATGGCAAAATGCGAAATATGTGATAAAGCAGTTAAATTCGGTCTTCAAGTAAGTCACTCAAACAGAAAGTCTAATAGAGCATGGAAAGCTAACGTAAAAAGTGTTCGTGCAAATGTAGATGGTACTGTAAAGACAGTTAATGTTTGCACAAAATGTCTTCGTTCAAACAAAGTTGAACGCGCATAATGAAGAGAATATGAACTGAAATTATTATGTTAGTAATATTGGGAAATGAAAATTTTCCACATCCATTACGAGGTTAGTAGGGATGTAATGCTTATTAGGAGGTGTTTAAATTGGCTCAACCAAAAAGAAGATGGTCAAAAGAAAGAACTCATTTAAGAAGATCTACTTGGAAATTAGAAGCTAAAAACGTTTCTGAATGTCCTCATTGCCACGAAGCTGTTGAATCTCACAAGGTTTGCAGAAACTGTGGATACTATAACGGAAAAGAAGTTATGAAAGTAGAAGAAAATGCTTAAAAATATTGAGAAATTTTACAAAAAAGCTTGACTGTGAACGTATTATGTGATAAATTTATATATGCGTTCCACAGGGAAAGCTTTTTTTGTGTGAACAAAAAATATTTTTGCGTGGAAATGTAAAGTGGAGGTGTAAAAAATGAGAGAAAAGATAACACTAGCTTGTAGTGAATGCCAACAAAGAAATTACGATTCTATGAAAAACAAGAAAAATGACCCGGACAGAGTTGAGATGAAAAAGTATTGTAAATTCTGCAAAAAGCATACAGAACATAAAGAAACTAAGTAAGGATGTGAAAGTATGAAAAATGGAGTTTTAAAAGAAACAAAGTCAGAATTAAAAAAGGTAATTTGGCCAACAAGTAAAGACGTAGCTTTTGGTACTGCTGCCGTTATAGCTATTTCTGCTATTTTAGGAGCATTTATATTTTTAGCCGATACAGCCAGTCTATATGCAGTTGAGTTTATTACTTCTAGATTCTAAGTCTGACATTTTAAGAGGAGGTGGCATTATTGCCTCACGAAGAATATTCCGAATCTTTAAGATGGTATGTTGTTCATACGTATTCAGGATATGAAAATAAGGTTAAAACTAATTTGGACAAGATAATTGATAATAGAGGACTTCAAGACCAAATAGTCGAAGTTATAGTTCCTATGGAAGAACAAATTGAGATTAAAGATGGTAAGAGAAAGACTTCATTAAAGAAAGTTTTCCCAGGTTATGTTTTAGTAAAAATGTATATGAATGATGATACATGGTATGTTGTTAGAAATGTAAGAGGTGTTACAGGATTTGTTGGTCCTGGAGCTAAGCCTGAACCATTAACTGACGAAGAAATAATGAATATGGGAATTGAAGAACTAGATATCGTAGTAGACTTTGAAGTTGGAGATAATGTAAAAGTTATGTCCGGACCATTAAAAGACTTTATAGGAGTAATTGAAGAAATTAATATGGAAAAACGCAAAGTTAGAGTATTAGTGTCAATGTTTGGAAGGGAAACTCCTGCTGAACTTGAATTTACACAAATACAAAAAATCTAAGAAGGGAGTGACTAATAATGGCAGCACCTAAGAAAGTAATCGGTAGTGTAAAAGTACAATGTGAAGCTGGTAAAGCTAATCCAGCACCACCAATCGGACCTGCATTAGGACCTTACGGTATTAACATTATGCAATTCTGTAAAGAATTCAATGATAAAACTGCAAGTCAACCAGGTATGATTATTCCAGCAGTTATCACAATTTATGCTGATAAATCATTCACATTTATTACAAAGACACCACCTACAGCAGTTTTATTAAAGAAAGAAGCAGGACTTGCTACTGCATCTGCAAAGCCAAACCGTGATAAGGTTGCTACAATTTCTAACGAAACTGTAAGAAAGATTGCAGAATTAAAAATGCAAGATTTAAACGCAGCATCTATTGAATCAGCTATGAGTATGGTTCGTGGAACAGCTAGAAGTATGGGTATTGTTGTTGCTGACTAATAAGAAAAACTGTAAGTTTGATTATTTTGTCAGTAACACAAATTAAATTCGGGAGGCTGAAAGCATTAGTTAGTATGCCGTTTGTACCAAAGGAGGTTAATAAAAATGAAACATGGTAAGAAGTATGTTGAAAGTGCTAAGCTTATCGATTCTAACAAGTTATACGATACAGAAGAAGCATTTTCATTAGTTGTTAAAACAGCTAAAGCTAAGTTTGATGAAAGCATTGAAGCTCATATTAAACTTGGTGTTGACTCAAGACACGCTGACCAACAAGTTAGAGGTGTTGTAGTTCTTCCTCACGGAACAGGTAAAAAAGTTCGTGTACTTGTTTTCGCAAAAGGAGATAAAGTAAAAGAAGCAGAAGCTGCCGGTGCAGATTATGTAGGTGGCGAAGAGCTAGTTGCTAAAATTCAAGGTGAAAACTGGTTTGATTTTGACGTAATCGTTGCAACTCCTGATATGATGGGTGTTGTTGGTAGATTAGGTAAAGTATTAGGACCTAAAGGTTTAATGCCTAACCCTAAATCTGGAACAGTTTCTATGGATGTAGCTAAGGCTATTGCTGATATTAAAGCCGGTAAGATTGAATACAGATTAGACAAAACTAATATTATTCACTGCCCAATCGGAAAAGCATCTTTTGGTGAAGAAAAGCTTGTTGAAAACTTTAAGACTCTTATGGGAGCTATTGTTAAAGCAAAACCAGCTTCAGCTAAAGGTCAATACTTAAAGAGTGTTAGTGTTTCTTCCACAATGGGACCGGGTGTTAGAGTAAGCACTTCTAAAGTTGCTGAATAATTAGAAAATTTTACCTAAGAAGGTAGGGGCATTTAGCTTAATAATCCTACGGAGGCGATAAAATAGATTCTTTAAGACTTTCTATTGCGCCTTTTAGCTTAGAAAGTCTTTTTTATGTTTAGGTGAAATTCAGGTATACATTTTAATTGAAAGGTGGTGCAAATTTTATGCCAGGCAAAATTGCATTAGAAAAGAAAAGTGGAGAAGTTAAAGAACTTGCTGAAAAGATCAATGGTGCAAAGGGTATTGTAGTTGTTGATTATAGAGGTATTACTGTTGAAGACATTACAGCTCTTAGAAACGAACTAAGAAAAGAAAATGTTGAATACAAAGTTGCAAAAAATACTTTGATTAAATTAGCTATTAAGGGAACTGAATATGAAGGATTAACTGAATATTTAGAAGGACCTACAGCTATTGCTATCAGCCACGATGACTGCACAGCTCCTGCTAGAATTATGGCTAAGACAGCTGAAAAGGTTGAAGCTTTCAACTTTAAAGCAGGATGGGTAGAAGGTAGTGTATATGATGCTAAGGGTGTTGAAGAAATTTCTAAGATTCCTTCAAAAGAAACTCTTATTGCAAAAGTACTTGGAGGATTCAATGCTCCTATTACATCACTTGCTTATGTTATCAAGGCTATTGCTGAAAAACAAGAAGCTAACGCTTAGTAGATATTTTACTAAAAAACGTCATGCTGAATTATCAGAATGTTTGTTTTTGAGTTAAACTAATCAAAAAATTATTAATATGAAATTTATTTTATGGAGGTATTTAAAATGAGTGAAAAGATTGAAAAAGTTATGGAAGAAGTAAAGGCTCTTACAGTATTAGAATTAAACGAATTAGTAAAAGCTTTAGAAGAAGAATTTGGAGTAACAGCAGCAGCTCCTGTGGCAGCTGCCGGAGCAGCAGTTGCTGGTGCAGCAGCTGGAGCTGAACAAACAGAATTCACAGTAGTATTAAAAGATGCTGGTGCTAACAAGATTGGTGTTATCAAGGTTGTTAGAGAAATCACAGGATTAGGATTAAAGGAAGCTAAGGAAATGGTTGACGGAGCTCCTAAGAATGTTAAGGAAGGCGCTTCTAAGGAAGATGCTGAATCTATCAAGGCTAAGCTTACAGAAGCTGGCGCTACAGTAGAATTAAAGTAGTTATACTTAATAAAAAAGTCGCTATAATAGCGGCTTTTTTGTATTTTAAATCTAATTTATTAAAATCGGTGGACACTTCTTTCTGGGATAAGTGGCCAACAAATGGGATATCCATATTGAGTTAAAGCTTTTATCTTCATCACTCATTTCATCTAGAGCAATTTCAATGTGGCCCGGTAAATCATAGTTTTTTGGATCGTTCCAATTAGGCTTTCTTACGCATTCCAGTATTTTCATAAAAATCCCTCCAATAGGTGTTTGTATGGCAAATAGCCTTACAATATGTTTTTTGGTAATAAATACAATTCCGGAAAAATAAAATAATTTTTCCTTGAATAACTAGTGAAACTACAAAGTTGATTATGAACCTTATAAATATTTTAGCACGCCTTTTAAATTATGTAAACAAAAAATCGCCCGTTAGGAAGATTTCCTTTCGGACGATATTTTTTTTACTCTCTAGCCATTTCGTAGAGTTCTTCGAGTGTCATATTACTCATCATTTTTGTGAGTTCTTTTTCGATTTCAGTCTTAGGAAGGTTAGAATAGACAATGAGCTGTCTAGAGGTAATGGTGTATTCTTTGAATACCCAAACGGTAGCGGAGAGGTTCTCAAGTGTGGTGTGGATTTCAAAGTGGGTGAGGTCGGGTTCGTCGTGGGTCGTGGTAGAAATGATGCGAGTTTTGCCGTTTTTCATAACTTCGACAAAGCCATCGTGAACGGGTTTGGGGTCGGCTTCTACCTTATGGTAGCAAGAGATACGGTTGCGGGCAGCCCTAACTTCGAATGCGATTCCGTTACAAAGAATAGTGTACATAATTTTTCTCCTTTTTAATAAGTATTTGGAATGATTTTCCCTCAAAACAAGATGAGGGATATAAAAATGTCATCTCTAGTAAACATAATAACATACAACTTAAAAAATGTCAATATAATGCCTAGTGATAAAAAGCTATTGACGGTGTTTTAAGCTTTTTGTATGATAATAGGGTAAAGGTAGGGGATATTTTTGAAATACATAATTAAATATTCAAATAGAAAAACTATTGGAATATATGTAAATAATGATGGAACAGTTGAAGTAAGGAGCCCTAAGTTTGTTACTAAAACTAGAATTGAGGAACTTGTTTGCCTAAAAGAAAGTTGGATTGAAAATACCAAGAAACGTATTTTGCAAAGAAAACATAATGAAATAAGTGAAGATGAAGTAAAGAGACTAGTTAAGCTCGCCAAAGAAGTAATACCTACTAAAGTAAAAAAGTTTAGTGAGATTATGAATGTAGAACCACTTAGTGTTAGAATAGGTAATTCAAAAAGCTATTGGGGCTGTTGTTCTTCTAAAAATAGGCTTAATTTTTCTTGGAGGTTAATGCAAGCCAGTGATAATGCAATCGATTATGTGGTAATACATGAACTTGCACATATAAAAGAGCATAACCATAGCAAAGAATTTTGGGACGAAGTTGCAATGGTTATGCCCGATTATAAGAAATATAGAGAGGAGTTAAAGAACTTTTAGTTCAAACCAGAAATTAGCTCCTCCATTTTCGTCATTTTTCACTCCAAAGTTTGCCTTATGGAGTTCTAGAACACCCTTTACAATGGCGAGTCCAAGACCCGTTCCGACTTGGGCACGTTTGTGATTTCCTTTGGCTTTATAATATCTATCCCAAACATACTCGATTTCATCAGGATTAATTCCATCTCCGGTATCTTTTATTTCTATTTTTACTTTACCGTCATTTACCGTTTGAACAATTTTTACAGTCTTGTCCACTCCGGTATAAGTTAGAGCATTATTTATAAGATTGTAAATGACTTGAGTAATTTTTAGATTGTCTGCATTAACAAACACATCTTGATTTTTTTCAAATATAATTTTGTATCCGTCATTTTCAGTTAATTTTGTGTATCTTTCAAGTATTTTGCTTATGCATTCAGTTAAATTAAAATCCTCTAAATGTAGTTCTTGAACACTATTTTGATTCTTTGACATTTCCACAACATCATTAACCAAGCTTGTAAGACGCTTTGCTTCATCAATGATAATTTGGATATTCTCAGGTGTATTTTCTCCTGGTATATCTTTCATAACTTCTGCATATCCGGTTATCATAGTAAGAGGTGTTCGTAAATCATGTGAAACATTTGCAATAAGCTCACGGCGTAGATTTTCAACTTTAGATAGTTCAGATGAGGCTTTAGTTAACGTGTTTGCCAGTTCTGAGATTTCTGTGTAACCTGAGTCGTTGAATTTTATATTGTACTCAGTAGATAATTTCTTCGCTGAATTATTTATATTTATTATTGGCTTAGAAATCTTTCTAGAGATTATAAGCGAAAGAATAAAAGACAAAACAAGCATAATAATTGTTATACAACTTAGTTGAGAACGCAGGGTAGAAGTAGTGGAAACAACAGGCTCTATAACAGAATTCAGTATAAGAATATATGAATTATTGTTTGCGTCACTAAAACGTCTTACAAGTAGACTGCTATTTGGAATTTCACGCTTTCTATTAGAGGCAAAATAGCTTTTTTGATTATTTTCAGGCGTGAACTGTTCAAAATACTGATTTTTATCTCCTAAGGATTTTTCACTCAGTGCATATAAAACACTAGAAGGGATTTTATGAATAATACAATTCATTTGAACTTCGGAAGAATATACAAGTTCAGCCGGTTCTTTATACAGCATTATGCATATATCACGCTTACTTGAAATGCCTTCTATTGTTGTATCAAGAAATTCGGAATTTATACTTTTTTCAATAGTTTGGGCAGTAGAAAACAATTCTTTAGTTTTTATAGTTCTGTAAAAGTCATTTAGCAAGACTATTTGGAACAACCAAATAAGGACAAGCATTATTAATGAAAACGCAAGGAAGTAAACGAATATTTTCCATTTTACAGATAATTCTTTATTAGAATTTTTAAACATTTTCAAATCTGTATCCCACTCCTCTTAGTGTAACAATTAAGTTACTGTATTGTTTTAAGCTCTTTCTAAGTAGCTTAATATGTGTATCTAATGTTCTGTCATCTCCGAAAAATTCATAGCCCCAAACATCAGAAATAAGTCGTTCGCGAGTTAAAGCAATTCCCTTATTTTTAATTAAGTATACAAGCAAATCGTATTCCTTTGGGGAAAGAGTAATTTTCTCGTTATCAATATAGATAAGATGTGCAGTAAAATCTACTAGTAAAGTTTCGTAAGAAAAGGCATCTGAAATGTTGGTATTTGAATTTAAGGTACGCTTTAATACGGCTTCAACTCTCATAAATAATTCTTTTGGAGAAAAAGGTTTTACTACATAGTCATCAATCCCTAATTCAAAACCATGAATTTTATCATATTCTTCACTTCGTGCGGAAAGCATTATAATTGGTACGGAAGATGTCTTTCTTATTTCCTTTGCAACAGAAAACCCATCTAGTTCAGGCATCATTATATCTAAGATTATTAAATCACATGAATGATTTTTGAATTTCTCTATTGCATCCATTCCGTCTTTTGCTTCAATTACAGTATGTCCTTCAAACACAGCATATTTTTTTATAATTTCCCTTATTTTTTCTTCATCATCAACAATAAGTAATTTAGCCATAATAAACCTCCTTTTAAGGCTATATTATCATTTTTTATTGAGTTTGTCATTAAAAAAATGAAAGTGGTCAGCCGGTTAAGTTTCTGCCCTCCGTGGCAGGGTTGACCACTTCATATAATAAATTATAAGGTGTAAATATGTAGAATATGTGAAAAAGCAATGAAGAAATATTGAATATTGTCACTTAACTTAACTTGACCACTAGGGACGGTTCTTTTTGGTCAACAAAATTAAGACGGGTAGTTAGCATAAAAAGCTAGGTACATGTTTTTCCATTTTTAGACCTGTCCCCAATGGTCAACCACTGTATATTTTTTATTTATGTGCTTATGCTAAATTTGAAATATGTAGAATGATGTAGTATAATATTTAAGAAAGATTTATTGATAGTAAAATTTGTCGAGGTGTTAATTATGAGAGCGGAAGATACTGTTATGTTATACGGAAAAGACATCATTTTATCTGAGGGAATGCAGTCCACTAAAAAATATATACAGCACGGAGACACTAGCGTATATGAGCATTGCATTAATGTAGCGTGTCTTTGTGTACTTATTGCAGCTTATTTTCATATAAAAGTTAATCAGCGAAATCTTGTTAGAGGTGCATTACTTCACGATTATTTTTTATATGATTGGCATGTTGCGGATGATAGTCATAAATGGCATGGTTTTACACATCCTAGAACGGCTCTAAGAAATGCAAGAAAAAGATTTAAGCTCAACAAGGTGGAAAGAGATATGATTTTAAGGCATATGTTTCCGCTAAATATTACTCCTCCACGTTACAAGGAGAGTATAATTCTTTGCTTATCGGATAAAATTTATGCGATATTTGAGACGTTTTATATAAAGAAATTTAATTTTAAAGTGGGGGAATAGGAAATTGCTTATAATGTATTGCAGTTGGTTTATTATTTATAGTGTGATAGGTTGGGCATATGAAAGTTTACTATGTTCTGTTATTGAGAGAAGATTAATAAACAGGGGATTTTTAAACGGACCATATTGCCCGATTTATGGATTCGGAGCACTTTTAGATATAATTTGTTTAAACAGTTTTTCAGACCCACTTGAAATATTTTTTCTTGGTGCGTTATTAAATTGTACGCTTGAATATTGGACATCCTTTTTTATGGAAAAGATGTTTAATGCTAGATGGTGGGATTATTCGGATAAAAAGTTTAATATTAATGGTAGGGTTTGCTTAATCGGTGCGATAGTATTTGGCCTATTTTGCGTACTACTTATAAAAGTTATAAATCCTGTTGTTACAGTGTATATTAACGCGATACCAAAGCTTATATTAAATATTGCAGTTATATTATTTCTAGTTGGATATGCAATAGATAATATAATTACATTTAGTGCTGTTGCTAAGCTTGATGATAAGTTAAGAGAATTAAAAGAAGTTTTGGAAGAGAAGAAGGAAAGTGTTGCTAAGGCTGTAAGCGCATACAAAGAAGAAACAATCGAAAAAATCAAGTCTTACATACCTGAGACACCTATATATAAGGCTTTAACGAAGGCTTTAAGTATGCAAAACAAAAGAATTATTAAAGCTTTCCCTAGGTTAAAGTCTATTAAGTATAATGATGCACTAGCGGAATTGCGTGAGTTCATAAACAGAAAAAAATAATAAGTGTAGTAATATTAGGAGGATAGGTATGCACAAGATATTTGGAAATAAATATGATGTCACTTATGTTGATAGGAAGGGTGCATATATTATTCCGAGTAATAATGGTAAGATTGGTGTAGTGCAAACCACTAAGGGCTTCTTTTTCCTTGGTGGGGGGATTAACGAAAACGAAACCGACTTTGAATGTATTCAAAGAGAATGCATAGAAGAAGTAGGTTATACTGCTATTGTAAAAGATTTTATATGTTCAGCCGAAACATATACAGAACATCCTGAAATTGGATACTTTCACCCAATTCAAAACTACTACATTGGCGAAATTAAAAATCAAGTCCAAGAACCGGTGGATGCCGACCACAAATTGGTGTGGCTGTCTTATGAGGAACTAAAAGGTAATATGTTTCCTAAAATGCAAAATTGGGCTTTAGATCAATACCATAAACTTGAAGAACAACTTGCAAGAAATTAGGCAGTATTTAAATAAGGTTACAAAATAGTCAAGGTATCTTAGCAGTTTCAAAAAAATGTTGAAATATGGAGAAAATTGGTGTAGAATTCTAATTGTAATTAAAACCATATAATCTAAGAGGAGGTATTGCGTTTATGGACCAATTAAAAATTTTTGGTTGTAATGCGAGTAAGGAATTTGCTAAAGAGGTGTGCGATTCTATAGGAGTACCTTTGGGTCAAAGTGAATCGTTTAAGTTTGACAATGACAACAGGTTTGTAAAAATTTTAGAAACCGTTAGAGGAGATGACGTTTTTGTAATTCAAACTTCAAGACCTCCTGTTGATGAAAATTTTATGGAATTACTTATTACAATTGATGCGCTAAAGAGGGCATCAGCTAAAAGAATTACGGCAGTTTTGCCTTATTATCCTTATGCACGTTCGGATAAAAAGGATCAACCAAGAATTGCGATTACCTCTAAGCTAGTAGCTGATTTACTTGCAGCAGCAGGTGCAAACAGAGTTCTTACTTCTGATTTACATGCAACTCAGATTTTAGGATTTTTCAATATTCCTGCTGACCAATTAGTATTTGCCGATTTACTTGCAAATTACTTTAAGGCAAAGAATTTTGATGATTTGGTTGTTGTTGCGACTGATGCAGGTAGTTCTAAAAAGGCGTATAAATATGCTACAAGACTTAATGCACCTATTGCAATGTTAGATAAGAGAAGATTAGGAAATAGCCAAGAAACATTAATTGAAAATATTGTCGGAGATGTTTCCGGAAAGAGATGCGTAATTTTTGATGATGAAATAGATAGAGGAAGTTCTATTATGAACGCAGTACATGTTCTAGAAGAATATAATGTGAAGGAAATATATGCTGCTTGTACACACGGAGTATTATCCGGACCTGCTATTGAGAGAATAAAGAATTCTTCTATAAAGGAATTTATTATAACTAATACAATTCCACTTCCACCTGAAAAGCAGTTGGATAAAATAAAGGTATTAACAGTTGCGTCTATATTTGGTGAGGCTATTAAGAGAATACATGAGGGACATTCAATGGGAGAAATGTTCTATTAAAAATAAATAATCGTTTTTTTATGACGTGCTAGGTGCCAATGCAGTTATGCAATAAAGTGTTGCATAAAACTGCATTGGCTTTGTACGTCTTTTCGAAAGGAAAATTTTATTATGAAGTTTGGTATTTTTGTTAATTCGGAAAAAGAATTTTCGTTTAAAGTAACAAAAGAAATAATGGAAATTGCCTCAAAATTTAATGTAAAATGTGAAGTGGCAGAGCCACATGAAAATTATGATTTTATTATTTCACTTGGGGGAGACGGAACTTTTTTGGCTGCCAACAGAGTTTTCTTGGGGACACCGATTTTCGGAATTAATTTAGGACATCTTGGCTTTTTGGCTGAGGCCGAAATTAAAGATATATGTAAAGTGGTTACTAAGTTGATAAATAAAGAGTATAGAGTAGAGGAAAGAGGGCTACTTGAGGCTATTGTAAATGATAAAAAGATGATTGCATTAAACGATATAGTAATTAGCAGAATTAATGCAGCGAGGTTACTTGAATTAAATTTGAGGTTTAATGGTAAGTATGTTGACAATTATAAGGCGGATGGGTTGATTATTGCTACGCCAACTGGTTCAACAGCCTACTCGTTATCTGCAGGAGGCCCTATTGTGGATACCCAACTTGATGTGACTGTTGTAACACCGATTTGTGCTCATTCATTACATCAAAGACCTATTATTGCTAATGCTAACACTTTAATAAATATTGATTGTGATACTAATGATTTCTTGGTTACGGCAGACGGACAAATTTCCGGCGAAGGAAAGAACGTAACAATTAAGAAATATGAGTTAAAAGCGAGGATTATAAAATTAAGCGATAAATGCTTTTTTGATATTGTAAGAGAAAAGTTTCGTTTGTAGGAGGATTTTATGTTAGCACATATTCATATATCTAATTTAGGAATAATTAATGATTTAGAAATTGATTTTGAAAAAGGTTTTAATGTTATGACTGGTGAAACAGGAGCAGGAAAAACTCTTATAATTGGTGCGATTGCGATGATTTTAGGTGGAAAAGTAAGTCGTGACAATATTAGAACCGGTGAAACAAAAGCTTTTGCTGAGGCATTATTTTTCATAGATAATTCTGAGTTAAAAAATGAATTATCTAATCTTGGATATGACGACGATGAGATAATAATCTATAGGGAGATTTTACAAAATGGTAGAAGTATTGCGAAGATTAACGGAAAACTTGTAACTATAAATGAGTTACGTGAGGTAGGGAGTTTACTGGTTGATTTACACGGTCAACATGATAATCAATCTTTGCTTAATGCCAAAAAGCATATTGAAGTTTTGGACAATTTCGCACATGACAAGTTAGAAAAGTATAAAGACGAATATGAAAAGTTATATCAAGCTAGAAAAGATATTTTAGATAAAATTGAAAAAATGGGTGGAAATCCTGAGCAACGAGCTAGAACTATGGAATTTTTAAAGTTTCAAATTGACGAAATTGCCTCAGCTCAGTTAAAGGACAACGAAGACGAAGAATTATTCGAAAAGAGAAAAATTTTGGCTAATGCAAAAAAGGTTATGGATTCTTTGGAATTCTGCGGGGCTTCTATTAACGATGAGAGTGGAGTATTATCTATTTTGCAACGTACTATAAAGCATATTAATGAGATCGAAGATATTAAACAAGAATATAAAAAGATAGCCGAGACATTAAATGAGGCGTATTATCAAATCGAAGAAGCAGGATATAGTTTAAGTTCTGAAAAAGATAAGGTTTATATCGATGAAGACGAACTAAATAGTGTTGATGAAAGAATAGATTTGATTTCGAGATTAAAGAAGAAATATGGGAATAGCGTAAAAGAAATTTTAGATACATATGATAATTTAATTAAAGAATATGATGAACTTTGTAATTCTGAAAGTATTTTGAATAATTTAAATAATGAATTGTTAGATACAGAGAAAGCTATGACTAAGCTAGCTCATAGTATTTCAGATATAAGGAAAAGTGTTGCTAAAGAATTAGAGGTTAGATTGGCAGAAATATTGAGTGAACTTGAGATGCCTAAGGCTCATTTTGAAATAAAGGTAGAATTTATGGAAGGAAGCTTTTTAAAAAATGGAATGGATGAGGTTGAAATTTTATTCTCATCTAATCCGGGTGAGAAGGTTAAGGAACTCTCTAAAGTAGCATCAGGCGGAGAAATTTCTAGAATAATGCTTTCACTAAAGAATGTTTTGGCAAATGCCGATATAATTCCAGTAATGGTATTTGATGAAATAGATGTTGGAATTAGTGGCGAAGCGGGAAATGCAGTGGGAGAAAAAATGCTAGAAATCGCTAAGTCAAAACAGATTATTTGCGTAACTCACTTACCAAGTATCGCTGCTAAAGGGGAATGCAATTTCTTCATTAGTAAGAATCTAGTTGACGATAAGATGCAAACATCTGTAAAGAAACTAAGCGAAGAAGATACAGTTCGTGAGATTGCGAGAATTATAAGTGGCGGAAATATATCAGATGTTGCAATTAAACATGCAGAAGAGATGAGAAATAGATAGAAGACATAAAATAATAACATAAGCTTGCTTTTATTACATTTTTGTGGTATTCTATAAATAGATTATGTTACCAAGGAGGAAGCCAAATGAACTTTTTGGAAGGAATAGAATTTAATGTTGTTCAACCTGTTGGAGTCAATGTGGTCGCATTTGCGATTAAATTTACCAAAAGGGAACAATGGAAGAACTTGCCGTTATGTACACTTGAAAAACTTGAATATATTGAAAATGCGGTGGATGGTAGAATACAAAAAACATTTTCTATTCCGTATGATGCATCAGGAGATAACGCTAATGTTTTAATTGCATCCTTGGCAAAAAACAGATGTGTTATAGGGTATGGTCAAATTGTTGACAACAAGTTTGTATCATCAGATGAGACTATACAGCTTGAGTATATGAATTATGGAGAGTCTGATGTTGAGGCTAGAAATATTTCATTTACATATAACCCAAAAAGGCAAATGGTTTTACTTGATACGGAGACAGGGGAACAAATTATTCCGCAAATTTCAAAGCCTGATATGTTTGGTAATCTTAAAGGAAACTACAAATTAACACCTTATAGGAAATATGTTGTTCTAGAAATGAGTGTTTCTGTTAAGTTACCTCAAAGCGAGGAAACCAAGGAGTTAGGCGATGTAATGTTGTAATAGAGGGAGGTATCTTTATGAATGGAGACATAAAATTGAATTTTGGTGCTCATGTAATGTCTATTAATGATAAGGGAGAACCTGAATTCGAAGGCTCAGGAAGAGCCACGGCAAACATTACAAATGAAGAAATGGAAAAAATGATTTTTGAGGCACAAAGCTTTGAAGAAGTATATGAAAATTTACGAGCTAGTGGTGTATATTTAACTATGACTGAATCTAAGTCAGTTATAATGCCTATTAATAACGGAACTGTAATTTTCTATAACGATGGACAAGTTCAAGATAAGATAACTTTAGATAAAGAACTTAGTCCTGATGTTGCATTACAGATAGAAGCTGCTCAAAATCGTGATGAAATTGAAGAAATATTAGTAGCAAATAAAATTATTGAAAGACCTGAAAAAGAAACTGAAAGAGAAGTATATCGTGATGGCAGAGCAGAACTCGTAGATGAAGCAGAAGTTGTTGATGAAAGAGATGTTAGAAACAATAGTGCGATTGACCAAAATAGATATGCAAGATACAACGATCCTGAGAGAAGAAGATCAAGAGAAATTGACGGCTTAGATAGATAGTTACTAAAGAGGAGAGAAAACATATGATAAAAAATCTTTTGAAAAGCAGAAAAAAAAGATTTAGTTTTTATGGAATACTTACTTTAATATTTGCGGTATTTTTTGGCGGTTCTTACGCAGCGACAATATCTCAAATGAGCAGTAACGGGATTAAAGGGTTTGATGTTATAAATTATTTTGCATCAAATATATTCATAAATCTTAATCCTATTACGTTTATTGGAGAGTTGTTTTCATCGGCTGTGGCAAGGAGCGCCTTTTTAGGTGGTTTTTTCTGGACAGCGGTTATAGTTTTAATGCTTTGCGTCGCATATGAAGTTAAAAATTATTTCTTAAAAAGCGAGTATGAAGGAGTAGAGCATGGCTCAAGCGGATGGGCTGACGGTGAACAATATGAAATATTAAATAGAAATACCGGTATAATTTTGGCGAAAGATAACTATTTAACTACCGATAACAGATTTATTAATAAAAACGTTTTAATCATAGGTGGTGCGGGTTCTAGAAAATCAAGAGGTTACATTATGCCGAATATGATGCAAATGTTAGGCTCTTATGTTGTAACTGACCCTAAAGGTGAAAACTTTGATACTGCAGCCGGATTTTTACAAGAAAACGGATATGAAGTTAGATGTATAAACTTGGTTAATCCTGAGTGCAGCGATTCGTATAATCCGCTATGGCATATTGGTGGAACATTAGATGTAGATATTATAAGTGATGCATTAATTAAAGGTACAAGCAAAGGCTCAACTAATGAAGACCCTTTTTGGCCACAAGCTGAACGTGCTTTACTTAATTCATGTATTTACTATTTACTTAGTGAATGTCCTAAAGAGGAACAGTCTTTTGCAAGCTGCCTTGCTATGGTAAGAGCCGGTGAAAACTTTGAATGGATGGATGATGTATTTATGCGTCTTCCGTTTGAACATATGGCAAGAAAAAGCTATGAAACATTTAGATTAGCGGTAGATAAGACGAGAGCCGGAGTTTTAGTAGGTTTGGCAACGCGTCTTAATGTATTCGACACACCTCAAATTTCTTCTATAACTGGAACGAGTTCAATAGATATAGATGCAATGGGTTCAAAGAAAATGGCTACTTTCGTTATAACACCGGATAGCCATAGTGCATTTAACTTTATTTCAACAATTTTCTTTGGGCAAGTTTTACAAAGATTATACTATAAGGCAGATGAAAATTCTGCAATTAGACCGGACGGAAAATGTACATTGGATATTCCTGTATTCTTTCTTATGGATGAATTTGCAAACGTTGGACAAATACCTGATTTTAACCAAAAACTTAGCACAAGTAGAAGTAGAAATATTAATATTAGTATTGTTTTACAGAGTATAGACCAGTTAAAAGATTTATATAAAGATATTTATGAGAATATTATGGCTAACTGTGATACGCATTTATTCTTAGGAAGCCAGGCAACAGCGACTTGTGAGTATATTTCTAAGACTTTAGGCGAAACTACAATTAATAAAGAGCAAGTTTCAAGAAGTGGTAAGTTGGGTGGTACATTACTTGCGTCTGGTCTTGACTCGCAAAGTATTTCTGATCAATCTATGGGGCGTTCATTAATGACTATTGATGAGTTAAAGCGTTTACCATTAGATACAAGTATTGTTATGGTAAAAGGTATGCGACCTATTAAAGCGAAAAAATATGATATAAGTATGCATCCTCGTGCGAACGAAATTAATAAGTTTAAGCTAAACCATACTGACCCGTCATTAAATCATAGAGGCGAATATAGGATTGTTTATCCTTATGGATTAAAAACCGGACCGGTTGATAATACTCATATTCCGAATGATGGCAGAGATGAAGAGCCGGAGGTTGAAAGCAATTTAGACGATGAAGATATCCAAAAACGCTTAGAAGCTAAGTTTGATGAATTATTTGGAAGTTTATCTTCCTAAAATCACTATGTATTATTTTTGACTAATTGAAAAAAATAATTCATAGAGGTGAGTGTTATGAATAATTTTGCACGAGGCTTGTTAGTTGGTAGTATTGTTGGAGCAGCATTAGGATTAACCGGAGTAGGTAATTCAAGCTGGATGAAGAAAAAAGTTTGGAAACCTAGTCGTCAAGCTATAAAGAGAGCAAGTAAAGTTATGAGTGAAGTTGCAAGTATGATGTAAGCCTGAAAGAAGTTGTTAGATTATTAACAACTTCTTTTTACGTTTTATGCTAAATTATTATTATCTTTTAAATAAATGTCATTCGTCTTTTAGTTTGCATAATATGACGTAGAGGGGATATTTATGGTTGGTAATATTACGAGTGTTCAAGCCTCAAACTTGATACGTTCAAATGCGAAAGTTATTGATATACGCGATAAAAATGACTTTAATAAGTCTCATATATATGGAGCAGTAAATATTGGAATTAATGAGGTTGAAAAGGTTTTAAGATTATTCCCTAATAAAAATGAAAAAATTATTGTAGTTTGTTCAAAGGGCATCAGAAGTATAGCTATTGCAGAACAACTGAGTGAAATGGGTTATAGAAATGTATATAATCTTATGGATGGATATGAGAAATATAAGTTAATTTAAAAAATCCGCTGAAAACCAGCGGATTTTTTATTCACTTGTTGATGATGATTAGTACACGTTTGTCGATGTCTGATTCATAAGTGTCCCACAGAGTTGGTGAAAATACTGAAATTGGAAAAAGTCCCGTGTATATTCTAAAGTCGAGCTCTGAGTCGAAAGTAACATAGAAGTTAGACTCTACTGTTGATTTGCTTACCACTATAGAACCGAAAGCAGGCTGTCTTTTTTCATACCTTCCAGTCTTTAGCATACCAAGTAGCATTGTGTTGAACATTCTGTATTCAGTGTTACGCCGTTTTAGTTCTACCAAGTATTTTTCGACTTTTGTGGTATCAAATGTTAGGTCATCCGGTTTCTTTAGCTTTTTAGAAAAGCCTTGGTACCAAAAACGACTTGAATAGTCATTTGCTACTAAGAATGTTTTCGCATCGTTCGGAATTGCCGAGAAGATTTTGTCGGATTTTGCAGGGTTTAATGAGTACTTTGTATAAATGAACTCTGCGAGTTTTTTGTGGTTGCTTAGTGTAATGTTTGGAAAATCCCAAATTACGGAATGACTCGGAAATTGAAGTCCAATAGAATAGTTGTTGTTACCATTAAACTTAATAACAATGCTATACAATGCGTATGTGGGAAGTTTTTTTCTTTTTACGTCTTTTTTTAATTCCTCCTTAGTTTCAGGTCTTAATTTAAGCAGTGTAGAAGCAACTGTAAAATCAGAAGCGTTAGATAATTTGGCTACTAAAATACGGTTGTAGAGGGAGTTCTTTAAAATGAGGTCGCGGATTTCAGTAAATTCGGTTAAGGTAGTCATATTTTTCTCCTTATCTTTTCCTAGGCAAAAAAATAAATGCCTATATATGTAGTTTAAAACTCTATTTACATAATATCATTTCTAACCAATAAAGTCAACTAATTACGTACTATTATGATTATTTAGAACGGTATTGACCATTTCAGGAATATTATATATTATTTATACGGAGGTGTTTAAAAATGCAGACAGATATAGAGATTTCAAAAAGTGCGAGTATGCGGAAAATAACTGAAATAGCCAAGGAAATCGGAATAAATGAAGATGAATTGGAGTTATATGGAAATTATAAGGCTAAGATTAGCAATGAATTGCAAGACAGAGTAAAATGTAATCCGGATGGTAAGTTAGTTCTAGTTACAGCGATTAATCCGACTCCTGCCGGCGAGGGAAAGACCACTGTTACCATAGGATTAGGTCAAGCACTAAATAGAATAGGGAAAAAATGTATAATTGCTTTGAGAGAACCGTCTTTAGGTCCTGTTATGGGGATAAAAGGCGGAGCAACAGGGGGCGGGTACAGTCAAGTTGTGCCTATGGATGATATAAATCTTCATTTTACAGGGGATATGCATGCGTTAACTTCTGCAAATAATCTTATTTCTGCTGTAATAGATAATCATATATACCAAGGTAATGAGCTCAATTTCGATTTAGAAAGGATAACTTGGAAAAGGGCTATGGATGTAAATGACAGAGCTCTTAGAAATATTACTGTCGGGCTTGGTGGAAAAAGCAACGGAGTACCTAGAAATGATGGCTTTAACATTACTGTTGCGTCAGAAATAATGGCGGTATTATGCTTGGCTAACGATATAAATGATTTGAAAACCAGAGTTGGGGAAATTATTGTCGGGTATGATGTTAGTGGAGTACCTATAAAAGTTAAGCAACTTAAAATTGAAGGGGCTGTTGCTGCGTTACTTAGGGATGCTATTAAGCCAAACCTAATTCAAACATTAGAGAATACGCCTTGTATTATGCACGGTGGACCGTTTGCCAATATTGCTCATGGATGTAACAGTGTTATTGCTACTAAAACAGCATTGAAACTTGCAGACATTGTTGTTACAGAAGCCGGATTTGGAGCGGATTTAGGTGCAGAAAAATTCTTGGATATAAAGTGCAGAATGGCTAAATTAAAACCGTCTGCTATCGTCATTGTGGCTACAATTCGTTCGTTGAAATATAACGGCGGAATGATTGCTGAAGAATTAAAAACACCTTCACTAGAAGCATTAAAGACCGGAAGTGTTAATTTAATTAAACATATAGAGAATATGAAATTATATGGTGTTCCTGTTCTTGTTACTGTTAATAAGTTCATTAGCGATACAGAAGAAGAAATTGAATATGTAAGGAAAGTTTGCTCGGAACAAAATGTTAAGTTCTCTATATCAGAAGTGTTTACCAAAGGTGGAGAAGGCGGAATTGACTTAGCAAATGAGTTGGTAGATACTTTGAAAAATGAAAAGTCAGAATATGCACCGATTTATGACGAAAAGTTATCTATAAAAGAAAAAATAGATATAATATGCAAAAAAATATATGGGGCAAGTAATGTGAATTATACAGAAAATGCAGAAAATCAAATTAAAGAAATTGAAAAACTTGGTTTAGATAAGAAACCAGTTTGTATGGCAAAAACTCAGTATTCTTTATCGGATGACCCTAAAAAGCTTGGCAGACCAACTGATTTTGATATGACTGTAAGAGAGATAAGAATTAGCAATGGCGCTGGTTTTATTGTGGCGTTAACTGGTAAAATTTTAACTATGCCTGGTCTTCCTAAAGTACCTGCTGCTGAAAAAATAGACGTTCTATCAGACGGAAGTATAGATGGAATTTTCTGATTGAAAGGGGAATTGTAATGAAAAAATTTCTGATCGCAGTTAGCATTTTGGTGGGAATTTCAGTACTTTTTGGTATTTGGTGTTTGGTTAGTATATTTTTTATAGGGGGATATAGAATAGAGGGAATTTTTAATGAGGTTAGTTTGACAGATAATAGTTTAACTATGAGTGGTTCGAGTAATGGAAGTGGAGATGCTTTTGCCGGGTATAGTTATGAAATAAAAGGTGATAGCATATACATAAAGTTAAGATATGTACTTGTTTCTAGTTTTTTTAGAAGTTCGGAATATGATATAAAAATTGAAGATGATTTTACTAATGTGGATAAAGTGTATCTTACAAATGGAAAAGAAAATAGGTTAGTATGGGATAAAGGTGAATAGCAAAAAAGCTCGGCAAAGACCGGGCTTTTTGCTTTAATGCTAAATTTGTCTTATAAATTAGCAGTAAGAAGTTTTGAAAATAAAAAATAGATAATTTGAATTTATTGATTGACTTTGAACATACATTGATGTATAATATATTTTTATGTCAGTTGATAAAAATGTGTTTGCTTCTGGCGATTTTTTAGAAAGGAAGTTAGTAAAATGTTAAATTCACTTTATTTTAGGTTACAACAACAATCAGGTGTTGCAATTATCATCATTTCAATTGCACTTATGTTGTTTTGCGGTTTTTTAATGACTCGTGTTACGAAGAAATTAAAACTACCGAATGTTACAGCCTACATTATAACTGGAATTTTAATAGGACCTTTTTGTTTAAATTTGATACCACAAAATATGATTGATGGTACAGAATTTCTTGCAGATATTGCACTTGCATTTATTGCTTTTAGTACAGGTGAATTTTTTAAGTTTTCCAAGTTAAAAAACAATGTTGGGAAAGTTGTAATGATTACTGTTTTAGAGGCTTTGATGGCATCTTTTTTTGTATTCATTCTTACATTTTATATTTTAAATTTGGATCTTGCATTTTCAATTGTTTTAGCCGCATTAGCTTCCGCAACGGCACCGGCCTCTACAATGATGACTATTAGACAAACAAATTCAAAGGGTGATTTCGTAGACACATTACTACAAGTTGTGGCATATGACGACATAGTAGCACTAGTTGCATATAGTGTGGCAATTTCAGTTGCTGTTACTGCTATAACAGGTGCAGTTTTTAGCCCATGGAACATAGTGCTTCCTATTCTTAAAAACCTCGTAGTGCTTGTACTGGGCGGTGTTTTTGGATTAGTTATGAAGTTATTAATTCAAAATAGAAAATCATCGGACAATAGACTTATTATTTCAATTGCACTTTTGTTTGCTTTTTGCGGATTTTGTGCAGCAATGGATGTTTCTCCGTTACTTGGATGTATGTCTATGGGAACTGTGTATATTAATATAACTGACGATGATAAGCTATTTAAGCAACTTAACTATTTTAGTCCGCCTATTTTACTTTTGTTTTTTGTGCGTTCAGGATTATCTTTTGATTTAAATGCACTAGTAAAACCTTCAGGCGCAATTGGTGGAGTACCATTATTAGTAATTGGAGTTCTTTACTTTATTGTAAGAATACTTGGCAAATATATGGGAGCTTTTCTTGGATGCCTTTGGGCAAGGAAACCTAAAAAGATTCGTAATTATTTCGGATTAGCACTTATACCTCAAGCCGGTGTTGCAATCGGTCTTGCAGCACTTGGTGCAAGAACTTTAGGTGGAGAAGAAGGAAATGCATTAGAAACGATTATTCTTGCGTCAAGTGTGCTTTATGAGTTAATTGGACCGGCATGCGCAAAGTTGTCTTTATATTTAACCGGCTCATATTCAACAAAATTAGAGGATTTAGTTCCTCTTGAAGAACCAAAGGTAGGGGAAGAACCAAAAAATTCTGTCGAGTTACTGATAGAACGTATACAGAAAATCCAACGTGAACTTGAAGAAGAAAAAATTAGTGATGAAGAACGTGCATTTACAGAGGCTGCTGAAGAGAATAGCGAGGCATTAGCAATACCGCACGCTCAATTTGTTTCGGGAGGGATAATGAGATGATGATAGATCCTATTGCAAAAAACTTAGGCGAATGGTCGCAAAATTTAAATGAATTTAGTATATTGTTTAGAATTTTATTGTCTGTATGCTTAGCAGGAATTATCGGCTGTGAACGTTCAAGCAAACGTCATTCTGCAGGTCTCCGTACTTTTATTCTTATATCACTTGCAATGACAATTGTTATGCTACTGGATATTTATTTAACGTCAAATGGTGGAATATATCTTTTGTCGTGTACCGGAATAATTGGTGTAGCAATAATTAGTGTTCATTCACTTTTACTTAGTTCTCGAAGCCAAATTAAAGGTTTAACTACTGCTGCGGGACTATGGGTGTCTGCTATTATTGGTCTTACCATTGGTGCAGGTTATTATACGGTTACATTAATATCATTTTTAGTGCTACTTTGCTGTTTATCTATACTTCCGATGATAGAGCGTTATTTGAAAAACCGTTCTAATCATTTTGAGATTCATCTTGAACTTAAGAATAATGGAGCATTATATAACTTTGTAGCAACAATCCGTAGACTTGGATTAAGAATTGATGATATTGAAGCAAACCCTGCATATGCAAATTCTGGGCTTAGCGTGTATTCAATTTCTATATCTATTGATAGTGAGGAGTTAAAAAAATATAAAACTCATACAGAGATTATAGAAGCATTGCGCAGTTTGGATTATATTTACCATATTGAAGAGATGTCTTTATAAAAATTAGCACTCTCTTGTTGACATTGCTAAAAAATAGATATATAATTCGTCATAAAGGAGTGAGTTATATGGCTAATAAACAATTTAAAGCAGAGTCAAAAAGACTTCTCGATTTAATGATAAATTCAATTTATACAAATAAAGAAATCTTTTTAAGAGAATTAATATCTAACGGAAGTGATGCTATTGATAAGCTTCATTATCGTTCTTTGACAGATGATAAGATAGAAGTTAAGCAGTCAGATTTCGCAATCAGAATTGATATTGATAAGGCTAATCGTAATTTAATAATATCAGATAATGGTTGCGGAATGACTGAAAGTGAATTAGAAAATAATTTAGGAACAATAGCAAAGAGTGGTTCTCTTGCATTTAAGAAAGAAACAGAAGATAAGAAAGGAATAGAACTTATAGGTCAGTTTGGTGTTGGATTTTATTCAGCATTTATGGTTGCAGATAAGATTACTGTTACAAGTAAATCAGTAGATTCAGACCAGGCATACAGATGGACTTCTAAAGGGGCAGATGGTTATACGATAGAACCTTGTGAGAAGGAGAGTGTAGGAACAGAAATCGTTTTACATATCAAACCTGATACTGATGAGGAAAAGTATAGCCAATTCCTAGAAGAATACACAATAGAAAATATTGTAAAGAAATATTCTGATTATATAAGATACCCTATTAAGATGGAAGTTGAACATGAACATAAAAAAGAAGGTACAGAAAACGAATACGAAAAAGTTAAAGAAGTAGAAACATTAAACAGCATGGTGCCTATTTGGAAAAAGAAGAAGAGCGAAATTTCAAAGGATGACTACGATAATTTTTATACAAGCAAGTTTAACGACTTTGAAAAGCCAATTAAGGTAATTCATAGTGTTGTTGAAGGACAATTAAGTTATAATGCACTTCTATACATTCCGTCACATGCTCCATATGATTATTATACAAAGGAATATGAAAAGGGACTTCAACTATATTCAAATGGTGTATTAATTATGGATAAATGTTCAGACTTATTACCTGACTACTTTGGCTTTGTAAAAGGATTAGTAGATAGTCAGGATTTATCTCTAAATATTTCACGTGAAATGTTACAACATGACAGACAATTAAAGGGAATCGAGAAGAATATTGAAAATAAGATAAAATCTGAACTTGAAAAGATGCTAAAAGATAATAGGGAAGATTATGAGAAATTCTTTGGTGCATTCGGTATGCAATTAAAGTTTGGAACTTATGCAAATTTCGGTATGAATAAAGATAAGTTAAAAGACTTATTATTATTCTATTCTTCAACTGAAAAGAAGCTTGTTACATTACAAGAATACTGTAGCAGAATGAAAGCTGAACAAAAAGATATTTACTATGCTTGCGGGGAAACAAACGACAAGATTGAAAGTCTACCTCAAGTTGAAGCGATTAAAGCAAAGGGCTATGAAATCTTATATTTAACTGAAAATGTAGATGAATTTGCGCTTCAAGTTTTAATGGAATATGACAAGAAAAAGTTTGTTAATGCATGTGCTGAAAACATAGATATAGCGACTGAGGAAGAAAAGGAAGAATTAAAGAAAGAAAATGATGAGTTTAAGGGAATGCTAAGCTTTATGAAAGAAAGCATCCAGAATGAAGTTCAAGACGTTAGATTTACAAACAGACTTGTAAATCATCCTGTTTGCTTAACGAGTGAAGGACCGATTTCTGTTGAAATGGAAAAGACATTAAACAGTCAATTCGGAGATAAGAACCAAGTTAAGGCTCAAACGGTTCTAGAAATAAATAAGGCGCATCCGATTGTAAATAAATTAAAAGAATTGTATAAAGACAACAAAGATGAACTAAAGAATTATACAAAGATTTTATATTCACAAGCAAGACTTATTGAAGGACTAAGTATTGAGAATCCAACAGAAATAAGCAATTTAGTTTGTGAACTTATGGCTAAATAGAAAAAGCTAGAACAACAAAAAAATGACCTTTTAGGTCATTTTTTTGTTTCTTGTATATAACTTGATAAATACATTATAAATGCAAATAATAATGACATTAACGCTAAGATAAATAAAGGAATTATATAGTTAGCTAGAATAGTTATCTTTGAACTTAGCATTGAGGCTATTATCGCTAAAAAGAAGAAAATAGTAGAAAGCTTACCAAACCATTTTGACTGTATAATAACGTGCTTCTTTAATAATTTTATTGCTCCAAGTCCCATTGATATTTCTTTTATAAAGAAGATAATTACTATCCAAAGCGGTATTAAATTAACTATCCAAAGTCCAACTAAAGCGGAAAATTGAAGCAATTTATCCGCTAATGGGTCTAAAAATTTTCCTAAGTCAGTTATTTGGTTAAACTTTCTCGCGATAAATCCATCTAAAACGTCAGTAGCACTAGCAAGAACATATAATAAAATAGCAATAGTAAAATTTTCATTTATTAAAAAATATGCCATAAACGGTACTATTATAAATCGTATAATAGTTAGTATATTTGGTAAATTCATTTTTTCCCCATTTCTTCTTAATCTGTAAGATTAAAGACTAAATTATCACTATAATCGACATAAATTATTTTATCATTTAAATTTTCGTGTTTCAACAACATTTCAGCAATCTTATTTTCAATATTCTTTTGGATGGCACGACGAAGTGGACGAGCACCGTATTTAGCATCATATCCGACAGATACAATGTAGTCTTTAGCGGAGTCAGAAAGTTTAATTGATGTTTTAAATTTCTTTAATTCGTCATTTATTTCATTAATCATCATGTCTATAATTTGTCTGATTTCATCTTTTGATAATTCATGGAAAACGATTATCTCATCAAGTCTATTTAAAAATTCCGGTTTGAAATACTCTTTTAACGCAGACAATATTTTTTCGTCACGAACTTCTGTGGATTGATTAAAGCCGAGTGAGAAGGTAGAACCGGTTCCTGCATTTGATGTTAATATGATTACGGTATTCTCGAAATTTACTGTTTTTCCTTGACTATCCGTTAATCTTCCTTCATCTAAAATTTGTAATAAGAGATTAAATATATCAGCATGTGCTTTTTCAATTTCGTCAAATAAAATGATAGAATAAGGGTTTCTTCTAACTTTTTCGGTAAGTTGACCTGCATCATCATATCCAACATATCCCGGAGGCGCTCCAATTAACTTAGATACGGCGTGTTTCTCCATAAACTCAGACATATCAAGCCTTATTATTGACTCTTCATTACAAAATAGTTCACAAGCTAAAGCCTTTACGAGTTCGGTTTTTCCTACACCGGTAGGACCGACAAATATAAAGGAAGGTGGACGTTTCCTATTTCTAAGCCCGGCTCTATGTCTACGAATTGCATTGGATAGGGTAGAAACAGCATTTTCTTGTCCAACAATTCTTTTATGGAGTGCGGTTTCTAAATTTAGTAACTTTTCAGATTCGGTTTCGGTAATTTTCTTAGCGGGAATTTTAGTCCATAATTCGATTACTTCTGCCAAGTCTTCCTCGGTTACAATTGCTTTTTTAATTTTCTTTTCCAAAGCTTCGATTTCATTTGTTAAATTACATTCTTTTGTTTTTAAGTCGGCTGCTTTTTGGTAGTCTTCAATAGAGTCGGCAGAAACGGCGGATTCCTTTTCTTCTTGAATTCCGCGCAATTGGGCCTTTAGTATTTCAAGCTTTGCAAGTGGCTTGTTATTTAAATTTATTCTTGAAGATGCTTCGTCGATTAAGTCAATAGCCTTATCCGGTAAAAATCTATCGTGGATATATCTCTTTGACATAGAAACAGCAGCTTCCAAAGTTTCAACAGGCAGAGAAACCTTATGGAAGTCTTCATAATAAGGTTTAATTGTCTTTAAGATTTCTAAAGTTTCCTCAGCAGTAGGTTCGTCTACCATAACCGGTTGGAAACGGCGCTCTAGGGCAGAGTCTTTTTCGATGTGTTTTCTGTATTCTTTTAATGTAGCAGCTCCGATTACTTGAATTTCTCCACGAGATAAAGCTGGTTTTAGTATATTTGCAGCATTCATTGCACCTTCAGCATCACCTGCACCTGTTATCATATGAAGTTCATCAATTACTAATATAATGTTTCCTGAATTCTTAGCTTCGTCAATAATTCCACGCATACGAGATTCGAATTGACCTCTAAACTGAGTACCTGCAACAACAGCGGTAATGTCTAATTGGTATACTTCATGATTAAATAGCTTTGGCGGAACTTTTTTATCAACAATTCTCATAGCCAAGGCTTCAGCAATTGCAGTTTTTCCAACTCCCGGTTCACCAATTAAAACAGGATTATTTTTTGTACGACGATTTAAGATTTGAATTGTTCTGTTTATTTCGTTATTTCTACCGGCAATTTTGTCTAATTTTCCTTCACGAGCAAGGTCTGTTAAATTAATGCCATAGGTATCTAATAGTTTCCTTTTTTTAGTAGATTTTCTGTCTTGAACTTTTACTTTTGTTGTGGAATCATTTGAAGCTTGGTCTCCTTCAGGACCACCAAACATTTTTGCAAATGCACCCAAAATAGATTTTTCATCTGCTACCATAGAATTACTGTCTTCATTTTCTTGGGATAAATTAGATATAAAATCTTCCATTTCGGAAGTAAGTGATTCTAATTCTTCTTGTGACATTCCCGATTGAAGAAGCATATTGTTTAATGGGTCAATGCCTCTTTTTTTAGCACATTCAAAGCATAGACCTTTTGTTGTTTGCTTATTATTTTCCATCTTTGTCATAAATATTACGGCAAGATTTTTATTACAATCTGAACATAACATAATAAAGTCTCCTTATACATTTTCTTAAGTATATATGTTTAATAGATACATTATACAACATTTTCGAGTACGGTCAATAACTATTATGTTACAATTTTGTTAACGTATCATTTTAATAGAAGGAATTGACAGAGGATAATACATTTGTTATAATTTTATGGTAAACTAAAAATAAATAATTGAGTCAGAATTGACAAAATGGAGGTATAATATGAACACGGTAGCAATCGGAGTAATTTTGGCAGGAAGTGCCGTTGTGGGTTGGATGATAATAATTAAAGATTATACGAAAAAAGGGTTCGCTAATAAAAATGATGTTTTGTTTTCTAAAGTATTATTGATTTTGATGGCAGTAGGGATAATGCTAATGGCCATTGGGTGGGCCGGACTTATAAGTTAAATAAAAAATATGTCTTCTTCCTTGATTAATGGGGAAGAAGACATATTTTTTTCTATTGACAAAGTTAAAATATTGTTTTAATATAAATGAGTCGTAAATATATGCTTATATAGCTCAGCAGGCAGAGCACTTCCTTGGTAAGGAAGAGGTCACCGGTTCGACTCCGGTTATAAGCTCCAT